>JAKLEG010000105.1 GCA_022703175.1 Myxococcota bacterium
GAAGGTCGGAGAGTAGCGCCCTGATATTGTATTCGGAGTCTTGCATACCATCGGCAGAGCAAAGAGCTTGCCAACGGCAATTTTCAAGTATTTCATGAGGTTGCGGACCAAAGGGCGGCGCAACCGTGTCTCAATTTGCACAGGCTGTCCCAAAATGCGACACGATGTTGATGTGTGGCAATGTTCCCGGGCAATATACCCACACGCCCGGGCAATATACCCATACCCACGATTGTCATCGACGTGGACGCAAGCCACGCGCGGGGTGTAGAGTTCACAGCACCGATGTGCGGCCGAAAAGCTGAAGCAGGACAAGCGCTTGTAGAGACGGCCATCTTGATGCCGGTGATGATCTTTGTGGTTTTAGGCGCACTCCAAGTGATGCTTATCGAGCACGGTCGGGTCATGACCGAATACGCCGCCTACAATGCCGCTCGCGCTGGCATTGTGCACAACGGCAATTGGAACGTCATGCGCAACGCCGCGCTCATCTCGGCGCTGCCGCTTTACCAACGCACCGATGATCCTGCGCATTTCCTCGTGGCCTGGGCCAAGGTCAAGGCCGTGGCCGAGATCACCGAGGCGGTGGATACGGGCGCCGCATCGCTTGAGCGCGTGGCTGGGGATTTGCTCGGCGTCGAGTTGCCCGGCCTACTGCAAGATCTCTCGCTCATCGAAGTGGAGGTCACAAACCCCACCCGCCGCATGATGACTGCCTGGGAATCATGGGCCCAAGCCCAGGAACGCGTGGCCCAGCGCATCGACGAAAACGGCAAGCTCGCCTATCCGCCCGATGGCCGCGAGTTGGATTTCGATGACGTCGAGTTCTTAAAAGACTTCGCGAGCAAAAACCCCGGCAAACAGGCCGGTGAGTTGGCCGTGAACGTGCGTATTTTGTATCCGCTCAAGATCCCGCTCGTGAACAAAATCATGTTCGAGCTGTGGCTTGCCATGGAGCTTCTGGGTGCCAAACAAGTGAGCTCCGACCTCACCGAGTGGTCGCAGTTCAAGGCGCATGTGGCCAGCGGCCGCGACCTGTCGAGCGCGGTGAGCGAGGCCCCCGGCCAAGGCCCCACAGACGACTTCTTCTCCACCAGCCAATGGACTAAGGAGATTCGCACGCTTAGGAGCTTGGCCACCGAGAAGGGCGTCTATTTGCTACCGCTCAAAGCCAGTTACGCGATGCAAATGCAGTCCAATTTCTTCGAAGGCAACCGACGCGAACCGGTGTGGTTCACAATCGAATGAGTGACGAGCGTAACATAAAAGGCCGGAAGCATCAGCGCGGCCAAGCGATGCCGCTCGCGGTCATTGGCCTCATCATTTTGGCCATTGGCATGTACACCACCTACAACCTGTCGCGTGCGGTGTACGAAAAGATCCAATTGCAGAACGCCGCCGACGCCGCGGCCTACTCGTTGGCCACGTTAGAGGCACGTACGTTTAACTTCATGGCGTTCACCAACCGCGCGCAAATTGCCAACTACGTGCAGATGATGGAGGCGCAGTCGATTCTTTCAAGCGCGATGCAGGTAGAGATGACGCTGGGCATCCTCACCACCTTCTCCAAGCCAGCGGCGATTTTGCCGTGGTTTCGACCCACCTGGGACATTCTGAACAACGCCTATCAAACCGCGAAGAAGGTGGTGGATCAGATCATCAAGCTTGTGCCTTTGGAGATCTCACGGCTTACCTTAAAGAACAAACTTCTTTTCGGCGTCGCGGGCATGCACCTCCTGGCTACCACCATGTTGCTGGCCGATGGCGGTTCCGCAATTGCCGAGGCCAATGACCCCGATGCCATTCCGCCTCCGCTTGCAGTGCAAGGCCTACTTACGTTGCTCAATATCGGCTCGTTTGTGACCACCATCGATACCAGCTCGATGCTTGGCATCGGCGGTAACAAAGGGAAAAAAAGTGCCGAGGCCGAGCGACTCATCACCGAACTTGCGAACGCTTCCCGCTACAGCGCCATGCGTGACCCGGCGTTTGTGGTCATGCGCGGCCCAGGCGAGTACCTGATGGGAGTGTTGGACTTGGTGAATGCGCAGGTGAGCAGCGGTAACAAGCCGTTTCTCAAATCATTTCGGCGCCTGTTGGCAACCATTCTGGGTTCGGCCTTCACCGGTACCACGAAGCTTCTGCAAAACGCGGAAGGAGACGACCTCCCCGACCGGGCTGATACTGCTAGCACCAAAGCCGAGCACAGCGACCTTGCACGTGCCCAGGGCGTGATGGCCAAGGACGAGTTTGCCGTGTGGCTTCAAGTTTCTGCGAGCTCGGCGGCGCGTACCGGGGAGTACTGTCGCTACACCGGTGGCCTGATGCCGAAGTGCACGCGCCAAGCGAGCTACGCCTGGAAATCGGCGCTGTTGGGCGAGGGGGGCCTGGCTCCCTACTTCTTGTTCAAGGCGAAGGAATCCGGGTGGGAGGCTGAGAGCAGCAGCTTCAATCAACCGGATGTCTGGATGCTATTCCAGAAACGCCCCGAAGCGATGGCGTTGGCTGGTGGCGACCTGAACTTTGAGCTCAAACAGAAGAATATGACGGCCGGGATCGATGCCCGCATCGGCGAAGACGGCATGCTGGAGATGGGAGTCGGCCGCGGCATGATGGCGGTGGCTCGCGCGCAGGTTTACTACCACAGGCCCGGGGCATGGCAGGAGCCTCCCAATTTCTTCAATCCGTTTTGGGGCGCGCGCTTGGCGCCAAAGAACGTTGCAATCAAGCGCTTTGCCAAAGCGTTGGGGTTGGGGGGCATCTTTCCGCAATTGGCCGCCGATAATATTTGGATGCACTGATGTACGGCGAGCACGAGCCATATCCGCAACAAGGGCGTTGCCATTGGGCGCGGCAGCGGGGCTCTGCGCTCACTGAGTTTGCGGTGGTGGTACCGTTGTTCGTCACCCTTGTGTACGGTTCCTTATACCTGAGTGATCTCGGGAGGTTCCGCCTCAAGGCCCAGGAGATTGCGCGTTACGGCGCTTGGGCATTTACGCAACGGCCGTTGTCAGGGTATCGCCACGACGACCTTGGGCGTGCCTCGCAATACCATACCGAGATGTTCGACGAGGCGCGCACGCAGGTGACCCAAGAGGTGGCAGAGATCTACGACGACTTGGATGGTGCCAACGACCGGTGGTTGCCCGGCGCTTCTGCGCAAACCATGTCGGCGGCGTTGATGCCGCCCGCTACGTCGGATTTCAAGAACCAGTCCGTTTCTCTGACTCCTGAGTGGGCCAACGCGTCGCTCGCGGAACCGCTGTCAACGCTATGGATGGTGTTGCAGTTCCTACAGGTGGGTGGCTCGGTGAATGAGTTCGTCACCGGGCCGTTCAAGCGTTTGGGCTTCAATCAGAAGGGCCAAATCACCGCACAGGCGCACGTGGCGCTGAACCCGCCCGTCACGCTACGGGCACAGCGCGAGGCGTTGGCCATGGCGCGCGTGGGGGGCCTTCGTGGCGCCGACTTGTCGCGCCTAAGCTCGCCGGTGATGCTTAAGATCAAAGATCGTTCCGGCCGCGCTATCGACACCACTCTCATTGCCGACAGTTGGAAGGTCACCGACGGTTGGTCCACGTTTCCTGGTGGTAAGTTCGACAATGGCGCCAAGGAGCGGCAGTACGCCAACGTTGTACAGCATGTGAGTGACAAGGCGATTGAGGCGCTGCCGTTTGGTTCGTTGTTGAACATCTTCTTCGGCAGCAAGTTCCCCAAGATTCTGCAAGAAGCGGCCGCCCTGTTCGGCAAGCCGCCGGATGTCGCTGGCCAACGCGTGTTCTCGCGCCCGTATATTGCCGACCGCGAGGCGGTGGACAATCGTCGCATTGGCAAAGGCTGTAGGCCGCAACCCGGGCAAACCAACATCTTTAGTGACACGGATAGTGAAAAACACTCGGCTCAGGCGCAAGAGAGCGGTGCTGTGCACTGTTTTGAGACCGGCCCGCTTTACGCAAACCCCGAGGCAGGCGCACAAGATGCCAGCAAGTATTTAGAATTGCTCAATAAACGCGGCCCCTACTTCATGGGCTGCGACAAAAAAGAGACGCGCGGGTGTTGGGAATGAGCCAAGCCAGCAATCCCAAGTGGTCGCGCCGCATTCCTAGGTGGTTTGTCGGGCTGTTTGTGCTCCTGTGCGGTGGTGCCGCCGTCTTGGGGGTGCTCACCGCGCGGCGCGATGCGGCGCAAGCCTACAATGAGAGGGCCCCAGCCTATGCCCCCCAGGGCAAGTACATCCCCGATTATCCGGGCGCACGGTTCTACCCATTGGGCGATAGCCTCAGCACCGAAGGCGTAGAGCGACAGTTGGGCTACGCGCTGACGCCCGACCTGCCGCACAAAGTGGCGAGCCGTTACGAAGGCATTTGGCACAGCCAGGGCTTGCAGGTGGAACGGCGGCGCTCGCGCGACTTGGCCGACGTGCCGATGGACCGTGAAGAAGAGTGGGTTTCGGCCACGCATCCCAACGAGCCGTTCGTGCGGTTGGTAGGCGCCATTCGCAAAGGCGAGGAGACCATCATCCTGGCGAGCGTGCGGGCCGCCAATGCCTTGCCTGGGGACGTGGATGTGCCGCGTCCGCAAGAGTGCGCGATGGGCTTCGAAGACGGCGGCCGAGACGGTGCTGTGCGTACCGAACAGGTCACCTATGTTTGTGCGTTGCCGTTGGACGAGGTGCGTGGCTTCTATGATCGCTTGATGTTTGGCGCCACGCGCAAAGTGCAACTAGGCCAAGATGGCTCGGCGCGCGAGCTGTACGTAAGCTACAGCGCGGCCACTCGCCATGTCACCGTGATCGCTAGCGAATTGGCTCCCGAGGCCGACGGTAAGCCGCGTACCAGCCTGCATCTAACGTGGCAGGAGCAAGAGTGATGCGCGGATTGCACCTGGGCCAACGCGGTCAAGCTGTCACCGAGTATGCGGTGGCTGTGGCGTTTCTGACCACGGTGCTCTTTGTGCCTTTTGTGAACGACCCCGACGGTGGCGGCCGGCTGTCGATTTTTATGCTGTTCGTGAAGGCGTTTGACATCTACATCAACTCGTTCCATTCGGTGATCACGCTCCCGATTCCTTAATGAGGCACACGATGCTGCAAGGACGAACCCCTCTGTTGTTGGCTGCGGTCTTTGGCGTATTGGCCGCGCTCGTGGCCTTTTTCGCCGTCAAGCAACGCACCGATCAAATCTCTGAGGCGTGGGTGCCCACCAAGGTCATGGCGGCGGCGCGCAACCTGGCCGCTGGTGACACGCTCACCAAAGAGAACCTGGCGGTTATCGAGGTACCGCGCTCGTTGGTCACCGAATCGGTCATCACCGTACAGGATGTGAACAAGGGCACGCCGGTGTTTGGCCGCAAGTTGGCCATCGACATCAAGCGCGGCGACATGCTGCTTTACCAGCACATCCACACCAAAACGGGTGACCAACACTTGGCCGACGCGGTGCAAAAAAAGGGGCGCGCCGTTTCCATTCGGGTGAGCCCCGAAAGCTCGGTGCATCACTGGGTGGAGCCAGGCGACCATGTGGACGTGTTGGGCATTTTTACCGACCCGCAAACGCGCGACCAAGCCGCGGTGACAATGTTGCAGAACGTCATTGTGCTCGCCACGGGTCGCATTGGCGGTCAAACCAACGTGCGGCTCTTGAACGAAAACGAACGTGCCTACAACACCGTGACCTTGCACGTGCTCCCCGAGGCCGCGGAGATGCTCGTATTGGCTCAGGATCTAGGCACACTCTACCTGTCGTTGCGTAACAGCGAGGACAACGAAATCGCCGACATGCCCGACGGTCGCACCACCGCGAAGACCTTGCTCACCGGCGAGCGCAGCAAGCAGATCTCGCGCACGCAATCTAAGATCTTCAAGGTCGAGATCATTCGCGGCCGACGTTCTGAGCTGCAAACGGTGCCGTAATGTTTCAGTTATTGCTCGTCATCTTCACCGCCGGGGCGGTGTTCTTTTTGGGCACACTCGTGGCCTCGGTGCTGTCGCGTGCGTTCGAAGAGTACAAAGAACGTTATCTGGCCAAGCAGGTAAGCGACCTGTCGGAGATGTTCTTCTTCGTCGGGCCCGAACAGTTGGTCATCTTGACCCTTGCGGTCACCGCCATTGGCGCAGCCTTGGGTTTCTTGTTGTTTGGCCCGGTGCTTACCGTGGTGTTGACGCTCTTGGGTTTTGCCACTCCGACGTTGCTCGTGGGTTTTTACCGGGTGCGGCGCGTGAAGCTGTTTGAACGGCAGCTGGTCGATGCGCTCGTGGGCATCGCCTCGGCCTTTCGGGCCGGCATGACGCTCTACCAAGCGATGGAAGAGGTGGCCAAGAGCGCCAACGCGCCGCTCTCCCAGGAGTTTGCGCTTACGGTACGCGAGGTGCGCTTAGGTAAAAGCCAAGAAGAAGCGCTGGAGAACTTGGCGGCGCGGGTCGACTCCGAGGACCTGGCGCTCGTGGTGACGGCCATCAATACCGCGAAGCTTGTGGGCGGTAACATGGCCGAGATGTTGGATACGCTCTCAAATACGATTCGCGAGCGCTTTCGCATCGAAGGCCGCATCAAGTCGCTCACCGCCCAAGGCAAGTTGCAGGGCATCATCATTGGCGCGATGCCGCTCGTCGTGTGGGTGGGCTTCGATTGGGTGCGACCCGATTTGACCAGGCCCATGATGCAACACTGGTTCGGCTACACGATGGTGGCGCTGGTGGTGGTGATGGAGCTTGTCGGCGCGTTTCTCATCCGTAAAGTCATCGCGGTGCGCGTATGATCACTGGCTTCGGCGTCCTGATCGCCGCCTGTTGCGCCGCGGTGGCGGTGTTTATGCTGGCCTACGTGGTGGCCACGCGCGTTGCCCAGGAGCTAGCGCCCATCGAAGCGAAGGTACGCGCCCGCAGGATGCGCGAGCAGTCGCGGCGTCCGTACGTGCTGTTGAATTTGGCCAGTCGACTGGAGCCCTATGTCCCCGAGCGCTTTGCCAAATTCTTGGCCCGGCTCATCGTACGCGCGGGCGGGCTTGAGGGGCTGACCTCCGCCGATGTCGTGCTTTATTCCTTCATCGGCTTGTGTCTAACCAGCATGACTGGGCTGTTGATCTTGGTGGCCACGCCAGCATCACCCTACCTGGTGGCGGCCATTGCGTTTGCGGGGGCGGTGCTGCCTACGGTGTGGTTGCGCGATCAAGTGAAGAAGCGTCACGCCGAGTTGTTGCGCGATTTGCCGTTCCACTTGGATTTGTTGACGCTGAGTGTTGAGGCCGGCTTGGACTTTGCGGCCGCGGTGGCGCGCATGGTGGACAAGGGGCGCGCGGGCGCGTTGCGCGAGGAGTTCAATAGTTTTTTGGGCGAGATCCGCATGGGCAAAACCCGCGCCGAGGCGTTGCAGTCGATGTCCGATCGCGTGGGCTTGCCACAGCTTTCCACGTTCTTGTCGGCGTTGATCCAGGCCGACCGCTTGGGAAGTGGGCTGGGGCGCACGTTGCGTTTGCAGTCAGAGCAGCTACGCAATGAGCGTTTTCAACGGGCTGAGAAGTTGGCCGGCGAAGCGCCCGTGAAGATGTTGCTGCCACTCGTGATGTTTATCTTCCCGACTATCTGGATCATCTTGGCCGCGCCGCTCTTGTTCGAGTGGTTTATCAAGGGCGTGATGTAAGGCGGCAAGTTACTCATCATGTGGTTGTTTCAATCTGGCGAAGGGTTGTCGCTCTTGGCTGCGCTCTCTTGGGGCGCGGCCATCGTCTGCTTCAAGTTCGTGGGCGACACGATGCCGCCGTTGGCGCTCAACCTGTTCAAAAACGTCTTCGGTTTGTTGGCCATCGCCTTGACCTTGCTGTGGGTCAACGGCCCCACATGGCCCTTTGCCGAAAGCGACGCGGTTTGGTTGTTGTTGTCGAGCGGCGTGTTAGGCATTGCCATCGCCGATACCCTGTTGTTTCAAAGCCTCAATATCTTGGGTGCCAGTCGCTCGGCCATCATCGATTGTCTCTACAGCCCCTTTACCGTTTTGTTTTCGTTCTTGATTTTAGATGAAAGCCTGAGCTTGTTCACGGCGCTTGGGGCGTTGTGCATCTTGGCCGGCATCTTGGTCGCGGGCCTTAAGAGTAGCCAGGAGCGTTTGCCGATGCGCAGGCTCATCGAGGGGGCGCTGTTGGGCGTGGTGTCGATGGCGTTGATGGCCATGGGGTTGGTGATGGCAAAGCCTGTCATCGACGCTTACCCCGTGCTCTGGACGATCTCGTTGCGCATGGGGGCCGGCACCGTGGCGCTGGTGTTGGTCACGAGTCTACGCAAAGAGTGGCGCCGCGAGGTGCGCTTGGCGTTTACCCCGAACAAGGTGTGGGGCATTGCGCTCTTGGGCACCTTCTTGGGGGCTTACCTGTCGCTCATCTTTTGGCTGGCGGGTGTCAAAGCCACGCAGGTGATGACCGCGGCGATCTTGAACCAAATGAGCACGCTGTTCGTCGTGTTGTTTGCGGCCTGGTTTTTGGGAGAGGCCTTGAGCCTCAAAAAGGGGGTCGCGGTGGTGCTGGGGGTTGCTGGGAGTGTGCTAGCGCTGCTGTAGCTTTGCGTCATACCAACAGCTCATTGGAGGGACGGGTGGCGATCCTATCGATGTTCTCTCGGATGGCAGGCACCGGCGGGCTTGGCCTCGGCAGCGATTGGCGCAGCGTCTCGATCGTGGTCGTGGTGCTCATCACCTTGTTGCCAACTTTGGCGCTCTCATGTCCTCTGGCTCTCAAGTGGCCCGTGGAGCCCACCTGCCCCGACGCAGCCTACGTGCTAGCCCGTGTTGAGACTTTGGCAGAGCCCGATTGTAGCCGTTGGAAAAGTGTCGAGGCCGTGGTCACGTTGCAAAGAGGGTCTGTCGAGAGTGCCGCGATGATCGCTATGAATACGATGGGCACACGCTATCAGCGGGTTCTCAAGGGTGAGGACTGTGCCGCACTCGCTGAGGCAGTGGCGTTGGTCATGGCCTTGGTCGTTGGGCCAGGACCTGGGCTTGCAGCATCACTTCCCGCCGCAACCGCACCCGTCTTTGTGGTACCCACGGTTCTTGAGCCGGAGGTTTTGCGTCCGGAGCCCAAGCCAAGGCTCGCAACGAGCGTCGATCCACTTACAGAAAAGGTGAAAGCGCTTCCTGTGGTGCCTCAATGGTTCGTCGGCATCGGCATTGAGACGGAGTTGGGAAGTGTGGGCACGGCTGGTATCGGTGGCCAAGTGACGGTTGGCGCCGCTGCCGAGCCCTGGTTGGCCGAAGCCGGTCTGGGTGCGGTCACGACCGTCACCGCTGTCCAACCCGCTACCTCGGTCAGATTGTCTTTGTATTCTGGAGTGTTACGGGGGTGCCGCGAGGTGTTTGGGGCGCCCAGCGTGGCCTTGTGTGCTGTCATGCAGGCGGGGGTGTTGTCGGCGCGCGGCCTTGGCATTGCGGAGCCGACCACGTCATATTTGGCCTGGGGCGCATTCGGGTGCGGTGTGCGTTTGGCCTGGCCCCGCCTTGAGCGCTTCGGTGGGAGTGTCTCGGTGGAGTTGTTGGCGCCGCTGCAGCGCGGGCGATTCTACGTTGATAACGTTGGAGAAAATGGCGAAGTATCGTCGACCAAGGTGGCGCAAACGTGGCCTGTGGTTGGACACTTCAAGGTGGCATATGCCTGGGGCAAAGCGGCAACGGATTCCTAGAGATCCGGCCACTTACACATAGGATGACCGCATCGCCGCCCAAGCCCGAAGCTGCCACGGCGTTGCCGCATTTCCCAGCGCTGTACGAAACGCACTTCGATTTCTTGTGGCTATCGTTGCGGCGTTTGGGGGTTCTTGAGGCCGATTTAGACGATGCGTTGCAGGAGACCTTCCTTGTGGTGCATCGTAGGCTTCACACGTTTGAAGGCCGTTCGGCCCTGAAAAGCTGGCTGTTTGGCATCGCCTTGCGGGTGGCGCGCGATTTTCGCCGCCGTGTGCAACGCAAAGGGAATCTCGCGGAGCTCCCCGAGCATTTGACCGCCAGCAATTCCGACCCACAACGTGCCGCTGAGGCACGGCAGTCACTGCAATTGCTCTATGAGTATCTGAATTTTCTCGACGACGAAAAACGCGAGGTCTTGGTGATGGTAGATCTCCAGGAGCTGCGGGTTACCGAAGTTGCTGAGGTCCTAGGCGTGAATGTAAACACTGTCTACACGCGGTTGCGCGCGGCACGCCAGCAGTTCGAAGCAGCAGTTCAAGAAACTCGTACCCACAGTCATGGAGGTAGCCATGACTGAACTTGGTCCTCGTGCTCAATCGCTTCTGGACATCGCCAAACAGGATGAGCGACCCGATCCCGCAGCGCGTGAGCGGGTGCGGTTGGCACTCCAAGCCGCTATGGTGGGCGCAGGCGTCGCCACCACGGCAACAGCCGTTTCTGGGGCCGCAGCAAAAGGCACGCTGTTCGCTACGACGTTCGTTAAGGTCGTGGCCACCGTGGTGGTGGTGGGCGGCGTGGCGGCAGGAGTTGGTTACCAGCGAGCTCGCAGCTTGTCAGCGTCGTTGCCTCGCCAGCAGATCGAAACCCGAGCGCCGGCCGCAGAAACGCCACACTCAATATTAATACCCGAGAGCGACACCCTCGCCGTCGTGCCCCCCGCGGCCGCTTCAAAAGTATCCAGGCGGCAACCGCGGCGAGCCGTCGAAGCCGGCATCTCCCCTCTGCGACTTCAGGAAGAGATGCAGCTCTTGGGGCAAGCGCAAGCAACACTCGCTCAAGCGCGGCCGACACAGGCCCTGCAATACTTGGATGACTACGCGCGACGCTTTCCCAAAGGGACACTTCTTGAGGAGGCCACGTTGGTGCGCCTGCGCGCGCTGTGTGCCTTAGGTGATGCGGCGGGTGCCGACCAGGTTGCGCAAGATTACCTCACCCGTTATCCCGAAGGCACTTATCGTGTTCAGATCGCCGAGACCTGCGTGCCGCGACCGTAGTTGATGTCGCAATGGAAATCATGAGTGCCGGCCACTAAGGGGAGAACGGTCAAGGATGAAAGGTGGGGTTACGATGCGCGATCAACGTGGGGTAGTTTTGCAGTGTGCCTCTCGGGATGTGGGTCTGACGTTGAGCGCCGTTGTGCTGTTGGCCGTAGCCATGGGCGGAGTCGTCTCCGGATGCCAGGCTTTCACCGACCGAACGGTGGGCAAGGACAAGGCTGCGGCGGAGACCTTGCTGCGTGGAGCGGGTGATCCGGTCGCAGACGACAGCTATGGCGAAGCCGACCTCGGCGACCTCATGGACCTAGGTGGTGATGCCGCGTCCGGTGATGCGCTTGCCTCTGACGTTGATACCATGGGCGATACCTCAGACACCGACGATTTAGGCGACGTCGGTCCGGGTGTCGCAGATGGCGATGAGATAGGCGATAGCGGCGGCGACGCCATTTAGCGAGCCGGCCAACACACACCACGGCAGTTGTAGTGAAGCGCCGCGAGCGCGCTTTTGGATCGGTGTCTCTGGTTGTTGAGAAAACCGGGGGGCAAAGACGCCCTCCAATTCAATAGAGGAACAAAACCATGAAGCTTTCACTTACCGCTCGTGATCTGCAAAACGCCTTGGCAACTACACCGCTGAGTTCGGACAACGCCAACAAGCTGTTGGCTCAGGTTGCGAAGGAGCACGGTTTTGCGAGTGTCGATCAGATCCCTGCAGACAAATTGCTCAGCGTTTCCGATACGTTGGTGGTTGGTAAACAACGCCTAATGTTGGAGAAGTGCGTCGGCAAGGTCGCGACAGCTCACGCTAAGTCTGCCACCGGCGGCTCCTCAGTATTGCAGGTTCGGCTGCTCGAACGTACGCAAAGCGACCTGAGGGCTGGCTTTCGCGCGCATGATGGCCATGTCGGTTCAGGCGAGGTTGGCAGTGGCGAGGTCGGCAGCGGCGACGTCGGCTCGGGCGAGGTCGGCAGCGGCGACGTCGGCTCGGGTGAGGTTGGCAGCGGTGACATTGGCTCGGGCGAGGTTGGCAGCGGTGACATTGGCTCGGGTGAGGTTGGCAGTGGTGAGGTCGGCTCGGGCGAGGTTGGCAGTGGTGAGGTCGGCTCGGGCGAGGTCGGTAGCGGCGAACTGCGAGACGCACGCATTTAGCGCAATTTGGCATGACCCGTTTTGTGGGGTTCGCAGAGCCAATCATGATTTGCGGCCATCGGATCTTGATCACGGGGCATTCGCCACTGGCCGCAAGTGGCTTTGCCCGCGTGGTCCGCGGCATTGGGGCAGCGCTCACCTCGTGCGGACACCAGGTCGGCTATGTCGATATTCTGGGTCGCGGCGATAGCGACGCCGGTCCGGCATCGCCGGTGTTCTCCGTGCGCGGCAGTTACCCAACGCGTGGCCTGGCCGCGTTGCGACGGGCGCTATCTGCGTTTGCCCCAGATCTTTTGTTGTCGGTTGGGGATCCCTGGGACCATTATGGCGTACCTGAGTTGTTGCAGCATCATGCGATTCCTTGGGTTTGCTACACACCTGTCGAGCAAGGTCCCTGTTCGCCGACACTTCGGGTGCATGTGGTTGAGTCCTTGCGCGGCCAGCGTTTCGATCTGCGGCAATTTTTAAGCCAGCCTACCCGGGTTGTGGCCTACAATGCCTTTGGCCAGTCGCAGCTTAGGTCGCTCCTGCCAGGCCGCACGATTCCTGTGCTGCCCCACGGAGTCGACATCGGCCTTTTCGCAGGTAGTCACGTCGAGGCCCGCGAGACAGTCTTTGCGAACGTCCCAGGATTGGACGCAGACACGTTTGTTGCGACCACGGTGTCTCGAAATCTGGAGCGCAAAGGTCTCGATCTATTGCTCATGGCGTGGGCGCGTTTCGTCGCTGGTTTGTCGGCGGCCGAACGTGAGCAGGTTAGGCTCTATTTGCACGTCCCCTATGAACAGGGCGGGCACGACCTTCATCAGATCATCGAGCAGCTGCAGTGCGGCTCAACGGTTTTAAGCGACCATCGGCTGACCGTCAACACGCGGGTTACCGATGGCGAGTTGGCGCAGATTTATCAGGCCTCAAATCTGTATCTGAATGCATCGCGCGCCGAGGGGTTTGGGCTGCCGATTATTGAAGCGATGGCTGCGGGTGTGCCGACGCTGGTGCCGAATCATGCCGGACCTCGATGCATCGTCGACACCATCGCTGACCCTTACGTCATCAAAGCGATTCGCATCCAGCAGATCCGCATTCACCCGACCGACAGTGCCTTTTGGGGCGAGCTCGATGTTGCCGACCTGAGTTGCGCACTTGATGCGGAGTATCACTGGTTTCGGAGCGCCAGTTCTGTCGAACGCGCGGCGCGTCGAGAGAGAATCACCGCGGCGGCCCAAACCCACTACGACTGGTCCACCGTGGGCGTGGCGTGGGTCGACTACCTCGCATCAGTGCTTGGCGCACACCGCGCAGCGCTCCCAACCACCGCGAGACGTAGCACCGCAAACCAGCCAGCGCCCGTGACCGACGGCATCTCTGAGACTCGCCTGCCTGCGATGAGCCCCCCGTCGAGGCTCTCGGTCATTGTTCCCGCCTACCAGAATGTCGAAGAAATCCGGCGCTGTATCGCTACCTTGCAGGCCACAGCGAGTGCTCCACACCAGTACCTGGTGCAAGACGATTGCAGTC
>JAKLEG010000106.1 GCA_022703175.1 Myxococcota bacterium
GAAACGAGCTGCGACGGTGACGACAACGACTGCGACGGCCAGGTGGACGAGAATGCCAACTGCGGCAGCAACGCCAGCTGCGTGTCAGGTGCCTGCGCGTGCCTAGCCAACACCCACCGCTGCGGCAGCACCTGTGTGCTCAATACCGCAGTGACCAGTTGCGGCAACCGCTGTGTGCCCTGCCCCACCGACCCACATGGCACCGAAAGCTGCATCAGCGAGATATGTGAGTTGCGTTGCGACGCTGGCTACCACCTATGTGGCACAAGCTGTAAGGCAGACAATGACCCCTTGGCCTGTGGTGATAGCTGCGCAGCTTGCCCCACCGACCCGCTTGGCGTGGCCAGCTGCCAGGGAGGCATGTGCACACTCACTTGCGATGCCGGAGGCCTGATGTGCAATGGCGCCTGCCGCCTCTGCCCCGAAGGCTTTGCTGCCTACACCTGTAACGGCAGCCAATGCACAAATCAGGGCACGCTGTGTGCGGCGGGCTACCACCGCGATAACGCTAACTGCCGCGCCTGGGTACACGATGTCGTCCCCGGCACGGCCCACGCAACCCAACTGCGCTTGGCCATGGCGGGCGCCGTGCCGCATCTGCTGTTCATCGAAACGACCGACAACATAACCGGCACGCTGCGCTATGCCACCCGCGATACAGCCTGGCAACTAACTGATATTGCTACTGATCTTGAGCTTGGCTCGCGCACAGGTAAACACATTGACCTGGCCACCGATCCGGCCGGCAACCCACACATCTGCTTCCATCTGCCGTACGGCGCAGGCTACGCCAAAGGCGAGAATGGCGTCTTCACGATCATGGATGGCCCACCACCAGAAGACGGCGTCTACGTGGAATACGGTCAATGGTGTGCCATCGCTGTAGATAACCTCGGCCGCCCGCACATCGCCTACATCACCGGCGACGGCGCCACCGGAATGCTTACCTATGGAATGCTGCAAGGGGGCACCTGGAGTCGCTATGACTTTACGGGTCAAACCACCGCCGGCAGGGATGTGCGCATCGCGATCGACCCGGACAACCGGGCCCATGTCGCGTTTGACAACGGCACCTGGGCCTATGCCTACCAAAATCAGTTTGGTTGGTCCCCAGGGTCGGTGCCAACGATCACTGGCGGCGGCCAAGGGCGTGAACCCGACATCGATAGCCACAGCGACCTGGGCCACTACTTGAACGCCACTGTCTCACACGACGGCAGCCGCGTGCTGTACGCGCTGCAGCCCTGGTCGACACCGTGGAAGAGCCTGGTGGTTTTTACGGCACCTGAGGACGTCACCGTTGCCCGTCCCTCGCTCTCGGGAATCTATGGTTACGGCTACGCCAAGGTGGTGTTCGCTTCCACAAGGGGGCCTTGGTACGCAGAGCAGCAATACCTAGACTATGCTTGGCCGTTTGTGGCGACACCTCTTTTGCCACCAGGAGTGACGGGAGGAGATTGGGTGACGATCGCCGATGACGGCACCATCGCGCTGGACGGCCCTGCGGGCGAAGTCATTTTGGTGAAGTAGCGACGCCGATAGCTCTGATTGAGCGTCGCCCCCAGCCCCCTAAACGTGCTCATAAGTGCCGACCCTGGCCGCCAGACCAACACCACGGTACGCCCGGGGACAGGTGGCCCAACTGGACGCAGCTGCAGATCGCCGTGCCGGTTTTCGACCGCAATGGCCATTTGTGGCAGCAACGTGACCCCCAGGTTGCTAACCGTCATCTGCACCAACGTCGACAGGCTCGTGGCTCGATAGGCGGCCTCTCGTGCACCAACTCCAGCACAAAACGCAAAGGCTTGACTACGAAAACAATGCCCATCATCAAGCAACAGCACCGAGATGTTCGCCAATGCCTTAGGCGCAAGTCGACCTCGCCCGCGGGTAAGCGGATGCCCGGGTGCCGCTGCCAAGACAAAGGGATCGTTCCCCAACACGATGTGCGAAAAACCTGCAACATCAGTGTCTTGGGCCAAGATGGCGCCATCCAGATCGCCGTGGTTCAGTTGTTCAACTAGGGAGGCGGTCTTGGCCTCGCTCCAGAGCACCGACAACTTGGGATATGCAGCACGCAAGGCCGGGGCCAACTCGGGCAGCAAATAAGGCGCCATCGTTGGAATAATGCCCAGCCGTACCGTGCGGGCAAACGGATCGGCAAGACCTTGTGCAGCGTCTCGCAACGCCTCCGCCGCCATCAGCGTCCGCTCGGCGTAAACAAGAAGCTCCGCGCCAGCGCGCGTCAGCTGCACTCGCCGGCGATCCCGCTCGAACCACTGCACCCCGAGCGCCTGTTCAGCTTGCGCCAATTGTGCGGATAGCGATGGCTGCGAAACGTGGCATGCTGCGGCTGCCTGACGAAAATTACGTAGTTTGGCGACCGCTACCAGGTACTGCAATTGACGCAAGGTCACCGCGTGTGACGTCTGCTGCATGTTGATGCTCCCAAAGGGGCTCACCCCCCCAAGCCCCCGATACCTCTTCTGATAGCCATATACTATCACTGGCATCCAAAACTTGTCTTGGACCAATCACGCGGCAAACGGCACATTGCCTAAAACCATCACCACGCAGCACCTAGGCTGCGTCTAGGAGATTCTCATGTTGACCGTTGGCGACAAACTTCCCGCGTTCAAATTGCAAGCTGCCGTAAGCCTGGAGAAGGGCAAGGAGTTTTCCGAGATCACCGACCAGAGCTACGCCGGCAAGTGGCAGGTGGTGTTTGCCTGGCCGATGGACTTCACCTTTGTCTGCCCCACGGAACTCGAAGCTTTTGGCAAGAAGAACGCTGAGTTCAAAGACCGGGATGCGCAGATTCTGGGCTTGAGCATCGACACCCATTTTGTTCACCTGGCCTGGCGCAACAACCACCCGGACCTGAAGTCACTCCCCTATCCGATGTTGGCGGACACCAAGCGCGAGCTCTCACAAGCGCTCGGTATTCTGCACAAAACCGATGGCGTGGATCTGCGCGCCACCTTCATTGTCGACCCACAAGGTGTGATTCGCCACGTCAGCGTGAATGACCTGTCGGTGGGTCGCAACGTGGACGAGACTCTGCGTGTCTTGGATGCCCTACAAACTGACGAGCTCTGCCCCTGCAACTGGAAGAAGGGTGACGCGACCCTGAAGGCGGCGTAGCCATGATTGCGGTGGACACCCTTCGCGACGCGCTGCCGGAGTTGGCCAAAGACATCAAGCTAAACCTGCAAGCCGTGCTCAGCCCTGGGGCGCTCACCCCTGAACAACGTTGGGGGGTCGCGGTGGCGAGCGCCGCGGCCTCGCACAACGAGCGGCTAACCCAGGCCGTGCTCAGCGATGCCCGTGCCGAGGTCCCCGAACCTGTCATCGAGGACGCGTTGGCAGCCGCGGTGCTGATGGGGATGAACAACATCTACTACCGGTTTCGCCACCTGGTCGGGAAAGCCAGCTACGCCGACAAACCGGCGCGGTTGCGCATGAACCGCATTGTGAAACCGGTCGCCGCCAAACTGGATTTTGAACTTTACTGCCTGGCGGTGAGTGCCATCAACGGCTGCGAAAGCTGCATTCGTTCGCACGAGCAAGTGGTGATCGCAGGTGGCATCACCGAGGATGGCGTCAACGACGCGATTCGGATTGCTGCCACCCTGCAAGCGGCGGCGCTCGCCTTGGAACTTCCAACGTTACCCGCGGCACTGGTACAGACCTCAGCCGCCTAGAACCAGAGACAAGAATGCGGTGATCTGCCAACAACGGACCTAGCGCCACCGCACTTCCGTCCGCCAGGCCTGCGGGTTGTCGAAGTTGACGCTGACATCGACATTCGTAGCCCCTGTAAGCTCCAAAACACCCGCAATGTAGCCCGCATTGTAGAACGTGAACGATCGAGGAGCTTCTGGATAGCCTGTCACGACAAACGCCGCGGCACCCGGCACCGCAGGATCTTGCTCCACACGGGCCTCACCCTGATCGTGGTACTGCCGCCACAACGCGGCAGCCTGCTTGACCGCATATGCCACCGTCACGACGCGCATCAGGACCTTGTACAGGCCGGTCATATCGGCATGCGCCTGCATTCGACCTAGCTCACGCAAAGCAGCGTCGCCGCGCCCGGGGTATAGAATTTCGGCGGCCTTGCAGATCATCACCATGGCCTGTGCGAGCGGGATACGGGTGCTCGGCAGTGCGGATTGATAGAAAGCTCGCTCGTCGGGCGCGAGGGCTTCGAGGTACTTCGCCTCAACATCTTTGGCTTGGCTCGGAAACACCTGTTGGCGCAAACCGACAATGACAATTGCCTTGATCTTGCCCATCGCAATTCCACCTCTGACCCGATACAGCCCGCCTACGCCCGACAACACACAGACCCGATCACCCATGCCGAGCAACGCTCAGGCTGTCACGTAGTCCCCCAAAAACAGAAACAGACCCAATGCTACACGGTGAGCCTGGTCATCGGCAAATGTAGACCCTGAGCGCGACCTCTCGAACACTTCGGCGTGCCGTGACGGACCGCCGCGCTGCGTCCAAGCCTGCTTGCCCCCCCATCCCAACGTTGCGTCCGTACGACGACAATGGTCTAAGGCGCGCATGTCGCTTAGAGATGCTACCCCCGACAATTGTGAGACCTGCGGTCGCCCAACCTTGGTGTGCGTCTGCGATCGCCTGCCGCACCACACTCCGAAGCGACGGGTCCTGATCCTACAGCACCCCCGCGAACAAGACGTGGTGCTGGGAACCGCGACGCTTGTGGCCCAAGCACTTGACCACACCACCTTGAGCGTCGGCATGTCATGGCGGTCACTCGCGCACGCGTTGGGTGAAAAGGAGGCCGACCCACACGATTGGGGCGTGTTATTCCCGGGCAAGGCCGACGATAAGCCTGCCGCGCATCCTGGCATGATTGCCACCGATCGCAACGGCGAGCGGGTGCGCGTGGACAAACTCAAAGGCATCGTGGTGTTGGACGGCTCCTGGTCACAAGCCAAAACCCTTTGGTGGCGTAACGCTTGGCTTTTGAAGCTAAATCGCCTGCAGGTCACGCCGAAAGAACCGTCGATCTACGGCAAATTACGCGAAGAACCCCGGCGTGAATTTGTCTCGACGCTAGAGGCGGTAGGGGCTGCGCTTACCGCTTGCGGCGAGACGCCTTCGATCGAGGCCGATTTGCGGCGCGCTTTCCGGACGATGATCCAACGGGCTCGGGACGCGGGCCTTGGGGCACCGGCCCCCCGTCGCCCTGTAGCGCCGAAGCCACGTAGTCGCAGGCCACGGTAGGACGCGGCACCTTGGCGTCAAACCAGCTACGCACATCCGCTTCCATCCCCAACCCATGCATGTAGTTGTAGATCGCGTTCGCCAAACCCTTGCCCAACATCTCGTGATCCGTCCCGGTGGGGTCGACAAACGCTAGGTCATTCTTGGCAAAACTGGGCTGCGGCCGTCCCACCAAGCGGATTCCATACTTCTCTGGCTGCTGGCCAAGTGCCGAATGCGTAGTCACCGAGAGGCGATGCCAAAAAGCCGAGTCCAAACACCCCGCGACAAACATCTGGCGCACGTACTCTAAGCTGTCGAGCGTCTCTTGCGCTGTTTGCGTGGCAAAACCGTAGATTAAATAGGCGTGAACACGAATCCCCGCGCTCTGCATCGCATGGGTCACGCGCGCCACCTGCGCAACCGTCACCCCCTTGTGCATCAACGCCAGCAAGCGGTCGTGCGATGCCTCTAAGCCACCGGTGAGCGCGATACAACCCGAGCGGGCCAACAACTCACACAACTCAGGCGTGAACGCCTTTTCGAATCGCACGTTGCCCCAGTAGGTCACGTGGAGTCGTCGCCGCAGAATCTCCTCAGCCAACCCACGTAGCACTTTGGGAGGCGCGGCCTCATCGACAAAATGAAAACCGTGCGAGCCGGTTTCGGCCATGACCGCCTCCATCCGATCCACGATTTGTGCGCCCGTCAAAGGCTCGTAGCGGGCGATGTAGTCCAAGGTGGTGTCGCAAAAGCTACACTGCTTCCAGTAACAGCCATGCGCCACGGTCAGCTTGTTCCAGAAGCCATCGCTCCAGAGGCGGTTCACCGGATTCAACAGGTCGATGAGACTCAAGTAGCCTGGCAGCTTTAAGTCGTCTGCCGCGCCAGCATCCTTGGCAGCGACAGACGAAGAGCGCACGAGCCCTCGATAGGAAGGCTGCCCTGTCTCTTTGAAGGCGGGATCTTGCTCGACCTCACTGGATCGCCAGACCACCTCATCACCAAGCTTCAAGCGCGTGCGTAGCAGAGCCTGCTCACCCACCCGTCCCGCATAAAAATCGAGGAGCCGCTCAAGCGGCCGTTCACCGTCGTCGTAGGTAACCGCATCTACAAAATTGAACAGACGCGGTTCGTTGAGCTCGCGCAGCTCTGTGTTCACAAAACCGCCCCCCCACACGATCTTGGTTTGCGGTCGATGCACGCGAATGGCCTGAGCCATTCGCAACGCGCCCAGCACCGTGCCGGGAAACGGCAGGCTCATCCCCACCACGTCCGGTTGCACCGCGTCGACCAGCTCGCGCGTCATGGCCTCCAAATGACGCACGGTGGGACGCACCACCGTCAATTCTTGCAGGAGCGGATCTATCGTAGGCGGGCTCGCGAGCAAGCGATCGCCATAGCGGGCCAAGGAAAAGTGGGGGTCGATGCCCGCGGCAATGGCGTCGCAGATTTCCTCAACAAAGAGCGTCGTGAGGTAACGCGCCTGATCTGTAACCCCGAGCGAACCAAAGGCCCAGCTCAAATACTGTTCGCGCTGGCCGGCAGGCCCAATCGTGGCAAACCGTGGCCCCTCGGGAAACAGGCGCCGGCCGACAATCCGATGCGCCAACGTCGGGCTGTGGCCTCGCAGAAACGCCAAGGCCAACTCGCTAAGCCCAATGATCTCCTGCTGATGTGCCAAAAAGTGAGACACCGCGGGGAGTTGCCGCGTCTGCTTGGGCGCCATTTCCAAGTGCTCGACAAACTCGCGAAGCGACGCTTTGGCCAATACCTTGGTGAACCAGCGCAGCCCCACATCTGCCTGCTCCACGTTGTAGCCACGTCGCGCCAAGTAGCCAGTAAGGTAGGCCGTCGCAGGGTACGGCGTATTCAGTTGTACAAGCGGCGGCATCAACAGCAAGAGCCGCGGCGAACACGACGACGCTAGAGCCTTGTCTGACGTGAGATCCATACGACTTACCGTTCGCGTTCTAAGCGCATGATCGCGTCGCGCGCTTCCTTGACCGGGTCGCCGCGCGAACCACACAAGGTACACCGCCAGTCGGCGACAAGCTGCTTCAGGCCGCTCTGCGCCGCGCTCTTGGCCTCAGGGCTGCGGCTCGCGGCGCGGGCCAGTGCGCGGGTGGCCCACCCCGACAACTCGGCATCGCGGACCAACAACAAGAGTTTGCCCACAAAGGCCACCGTGGGTTGGGGATTGTTCTGAGCCAACCCCAAGGCCGACTTGCGCACCGTGGTGGCACCGCTGCGCGACGCAATCGACACAAGCAACTCGGCTCCGGTGGCATCAAGCTCGCTGCCACCGCTGCCCCACAGATTGCGGGTGATCTCATCGAACGTCAGCGCGTCGCCGGCCGCGCTCAGGCCAATTGTCTCCAGATAGCGCCACACCACCGCCCGACGCCGCTCCTTGGGAATGTTTGGCAACAACCATTGGGCACAGGCGTGCTTCTTGCCCCACTTAAGCGCCTCCTGTTGCAGGCAACGCGCGACAGCCAACTCCAGGTTCGGTACAGATTTTTCCTTGGCGAGAAGCTCCGCGATATCGTCAGCCGCCTCCGCGGGCGTGCGGTCGCTCGAAACCAATTCCAGCCACGTTTCAAGCGTCTCCTTGCGCGATAACCCTACAAAAGCCCCAGCAATACCGTTCTCGATACGCAAGACGTTGGCGTCTAACTCCTGACGCATGGCGTACAAAAAAAGCCGCTGCGTCTCGGTGCGGATGCGTGCCACCGGTTCCAAAGCCTGAGCACAACGACCGCGAGCCTCGGCCGAAGGGTCCAGCAGCAAACAACGCTCCAGCGCCATGCGCGCCGCCGGTTGATCAAAAGCATGCGGAGCGATCTCGCGAATCGCGTTCAGCCTCTCATGGTCGTCACGTCGTACGTCCACCAAGCGCAACAACAGCGTCGACGGATCCTTGAGCGCGGGCACCTCAAAGGCACCCCAATCCCACGGCAGTGCTTCGGCCTCCACCGGCGCCGGCACCTGCCCAGCCGCCAACTCGGTGACCCGCGGCCTCAACAAGGCATACAAACGCGCCCCGGTATCACGTGCCAATTCCTCAACGATCTTCTGCATTTCTGTATGTGAACGGTGGCCAAACGAGGCGGTGGCTGACAGATGAAAGCTAGGTAACTCGACCTTCGTGCCTGGACCGAAGGTCAAGTAAACTGAGAACTTCTCGGCCTCCTCAATGAAGCGCCCCTGCAGCAACAGCAGGTAATCGCCGTTCTTTAGCTCGGCAAATGGCTTAGAGGTAAGCCGAAGCATGCCATCCTTACCCAACTCCGCTGTGACGTTGGCCGTCAGGATCCGCTCGACGTCCTCCAAGTCCAACGGTTGCCAGGTCTTACTCTCGATGGCGACGTTGTAGTGCACGTTGGGCGGTACACCGAGGGCGAGCGCGAGACACCAGCCAAGTGAGATCATGGTGCCACCTCTTTATTCAACGCGCGGCTCACATCTTCGAGATCCCGCTCGGTGATGCCAGCCCGATCACGCTTGCGGAAGTTGCCGGTTACCAGCAACTCACTGAGTTTGTCGCGCACTAGGGCCGAAAGCTTCGGATCACTGCGACCCAGGCGTTTAAGCCCCGCTAGGATAACGTTGCGACCGTCTGATTGCAGCGCAGTCACAAGTTTTTCGGCGAGCGCTGAACTCGGCTCCGCGCATTCGCAAAGGATATCCATGGCGCTCGCGGACAGCGCCCGCTGATAGCGTTTCCAGAGCACCTCCTCGAACGCCGGATCTACACCGCAGCGCACCTCTACCAACGCGTCGATCGCACGATTCCAGTCGGTCCCGGTAGAACCCTCGGACTCTCCAGCCCCTCGCAAATATCGCGGCGCGCTGGGGTTCAGCTCACTGATGAAGGGCCACAATACCGCTCGACGCCGGGGGTATGGCAGAGCCGCTACCAGCTCCAAGCAGCCTGAGCGGGTGCGGTCATACTCAGGACGTTTGTCCACGTTCAACATGCACTGCACGATGGTGGCATCCAGGTTGGGTAAATCACCCAGGGCTTTCAGCGGTCCCACGAGCGTCCCGGTAGCTGCGGTGCGCTCCAACCACGCCTGAATTGCCTCCGCGCGCGAGATGCCTGTGAAGTACTCCATCTGCTCACTGGCCTCGTCGCGCACCCGCGCATCGTCATCCTTGCGCAACACCTCAATCACGATGCGTTGGGTTGGCAGCTCCCGACGTGACAGCGGCCGCAGCGCCACCAAGCAGGCCAAACGGACTTCGGCCTCCTTGTGAGTCAACACACAACGTTCGAGGATGTGCCGCGCGGGTGCTTCCAACAGCGCCGTGGCGGTCAATTCCCGCAGCGCCGCGCCGCGTTTCTTTGTGTCCTTGCCAAACAGCTCATCGACCAGGCGGCCGCTGCCCTTAGGGACCTGCACGTCTCCCCACTGCCAACTACTAGGCTTTACCTCGGGTGCCGCAGTCGCCTGACGCTCGGGCTCAGCCTCCAATTGCGCCAACGCTGGTACCAACGCCACGATCAGCGAACGCGCTGCGCGCCGCACTGAGTCTTCTATCCTCTCCAGCATCTTGGCTTTCGGTATCTTGCCGATCACCACGGTGCCGGCGCTGCGGAAGCTCCCGACGCGCACATCACCCCGCCCCTCAAAGCTTAACAACACGGTGTGCGTTTCAGATTCTGGGACAAACCGCCCGGTGATACGCAGCGCAAACGCGGTGGGCGCTGTCCCGAACTCCGCCTTTTTGACCTTCTGCAAGTTGAGCAGGCCACTCTTCGTCAGTTCTTCAAGGGCGGCGTGCTCCAAAAGCTCAGCCACCTCATCCCGCCAGATTGGCTGCCAACTGGTCTCCTCCTCTAACACGAGGTAGGCCGTGGCGGCTCGGCCAGCCTGGGCCGGAACAACCGGCACCAAGACAGCAACGAAACCGGATAGACCAAGCCACAGTGCATGAGAGTAACCCATGCGAGGCAGGAGATTCATGACAGCTCCGATGGGAAAGGGGGCCGTCAGGATGACGGCACAAGGCTACTTGATCGCGTTGGCCAAGAAGGCACTCGGATCCTTAGCGGCCGACAAGAGCACCATCGCGGCGATGATGTACGGCTTGTGAGCGGCCTCACGGTAGGTATCTAGCCGATAGCGCTCGAAGACGTTGGCCGAAACCTCGCCCTCTTTGCAGGAGACGTCGGTGATGTCGGCCGGCAAACAATGCATGTAAAGCGCCTTGCCGTTCTTCGTGTGCTTCATCAGCTCGTCGGTGCACTCCCAGCTCTTGAATTTGGCATTGTTGGCCAAACAATCTTTCTCAAGAGCGTCGAGCTTCTTTGCGTCGCCGCCGCGCAGCAAGCGGGTGCGCTCTTCCATGATCTTAAAGGGCGCCCAGCTCTTCGGGTAAACGATGTCGGCGTCCTTAAATGCGTCGGTCATCGAATGCCCCACCGTAAAGTTGCCGCCCGCTTCCTTCGCATGACGCTTGGCGATGTCGATGGTCTCGGGCAAGAGATCGTAGCCTTCGGGATGCGCCAACGCCACGTCCATGCCGAAACGAGTCATCAACGTGATGATGCCTTGCGGCACCGACAGCGGCTTGCCGTAGCTGGGTGAATATGCCCACGTCATCGCGATGCGCTTGCCCCTAAGCTTGTCCAAACCCCCGTAGGTTTTCGACAGGTGCAGCAGGTCGGCCATCGCCTGGGTGGGATGATCCATATCGCATTGCAAGTTGACCATCGTGGGCCGGTACGGCAGCACACCTTCCTTCTTGCCCTCATCCAAAGCCTGCGCCACCTCCACCATGTAGCGATGGCCTTCATGAATGAACATGTCGTCGCGGATACCAATGGCGCGCGCGCAGAAGGCGATCATGTTGGCCGTCTCGCGCACCGTCTCGCCATGGGCAATTTGTGACTTGGTTTCGTCCAGCTCCTGCAAGCTCATGCCTAAAAGCGTCGCGGCCGAGGCGTAGGCAAACCGGGTACGGGTCGACTTGTCGCGGAAGATCGAGATCGCCAAGCCCCCATCAAAGTAGCGAGCGTCTTTGCCGTTTTGGTATGCGTGCTCTAAGACTTCGGCGGCGGCCAGAACCGACTTCAACGTCGAGGTACCGTGATCCCACGTGAGCAGGAAGTCTTTGCCAAACAGACCAGGAGCGCCTTCACGAACGGTCGCGAGGAGGTTGTTGAGGGTGTTTTGGTCGGCCACGATGAATCTCCTTTGATAGTATGCAACTGGCGGAGGAGATTAGAATGATGTCGCAAGGAAGGGCAAGATGACGCTGATCCCCTGGTTGCTGCTCCTACTGCCGTGCCCCGTCTCGGAGCTTTCGATGCCGGCAGCGGGTGAGTGCTTTGCGACACCCCACGTGCAACTTATCAAAAAGGCCAACCCCGAACGCTCGGCTCTCTACCCCGGTCGCACCGCCACCGCACAAGAGGAAGAGGCACGTCTCGGCGAAGCCCAACGAGCTTTGGCGCTCCTGGCAGAACCGCTTGAGCGCTGGTTGACCGACTCAAGCCAGGGCTTGCTTCGCCAGGCGTGGCTTGAGCCGCTGTTGCTCCCAAACGGCCCAGAGACTGTCGAGATTGACGCCGCCGTCCCACCGCCGCAGTTGTACGCGATGTACATCGCCGAGCTGCACTGGCCATTTCCGGCACCACTCTTGGCGGACCTTCTGCGCTTACGCCTGCACTGGGCCACGCCGCAAGCGCTCCGCGACTTGCTCACCGTACGGCTTTGTCGTTTTGGCCAAGACGAGCTCATCTTGGGCCCTCCCGTCAAACCTACCGCGTCTGACACCACAGACGCTCTTTTCGCCGAGCTTCAGAATGCCGACAGCCAGAGAAACCAATGGCTAGTGGAGCGCGCGGCGCGCGCGTTGACACAGCGTCACCTGACCGCCAACCAGATCAAACAGCTCGTCGGGTTGGCCCAGCAAGGCCTCCCCAAGGCCCGGGTACAGGCCCTGAAGGTGCTCGGCAAAGTTGGCTTCGCGCCCGGCTTCGCGTTGTTTGCTCAGGCGCTTGGGAGCACCGAGTTGGAGGAGCGGCGCGCGGGCTTTTGGGGACTGTGGTTTGGTGCCCAACCCGAAGGACTGCAGAAACTTGCGAGCTACCCCGAACGTCAGCGTTTCTTGCGGGATCGACTCAAGGAGGTCATGTCGACCACGACCGAAGCCGATGAGCTACGCGAACTCGCGCTCTTTGACTGGTGGCTGGCCGGCGCCTTGGGTGCAACCCGTCCCAAAGAGCCACCGGTGGCGCGCCCTCTCCCCAGAGCCGCTCCGCCGCACGATGACGATTTGAACGAACCCGCCGAAGCCGAGCCTCTGACGACTCCCAGCACGCGTTAGGCTGCCTCAACCCCATCACAGCGATGGCAGGTCACTTATCAGCAGCACATCGCGACTGTCGATCTCGGCGTAGGTGGTTTCCCGGGTGGTGTTGTGGATTGGCGGTATGGCACCAGCGCGTCGCGGCCGAGAGGCGTAGGAAAAACAGGGGGTTAGGCGGCTGCGAGAGCACGCGTTAGGCGGGTCGTGACCTCTTGAACGAGCCCTGCAACATCGGAGCGTTGGATGATGCTGAACATCGCCTCGGGTTTGATGATTGAGACATAGCTGTCGCCAGCCTGTTCGGCCACCACAACGTTGCACGGAAGCACCAGGCCAACGCCAGGTTCCAAGCTGAGAGCCTGATGAGCAATTTGAGGGTTACAGGCCCCCAAGATCAGGTACGGCATGAACTCGACATTGAGTTTTTTCTTCATTGTCGCGGCAATGTCGATTTCGGTGATGATGCCGAACCCCTCCTTGGCCAACGCCGCAGTGATCCGTTCGCGTGCAACCGTCAGTGATGTCTTCGGAAAGGTTCGCGTAAAGCCGTAGTCAACATTTAGCATGTGAGCACCCAACGCCCGCCGCGGGCGCAGCTTTGTCACCGGTCTGTAGGCTTAGAGCCAACAGCCTCCCACAACGGTGCGAATCCTTCGCCTAGCTATCTACCGCCGCCAACGTTTGGGCATCCACCTCGAACAAGTTGCCCTG
Source organism: Myxococcota bacterium (assembly GCA_022703175.1). Taxonomy (GTDB): domain Bacteria; phylum Myxococcota; class XYA12-FULL-58-9; order XYA12-FULL-58-9; family XYA12-FULL-58-9; genus JACRCV01. Next base: position 13,276 of record JAKLEG010000106.1, read on the forward strand.
CTTATCGATGCAGACGACATCGATTTCGGCTTTGCACAACAACTCCCGTTCAGGAGAGCGAAAGGCATCCTGCTTGAACGCCAAGCGATAGGGCGAGGTACGCTCTACCCGCGTCTCGATGGTGATCAGGTCCCCTACCCGTCCAGGTTTCAGATACTTGAGCCGCGCCTCGTGCACCACGAACAGGTGGCCGCGATCCAGCGCCGCACGCATGCCGGGCCCCCGCAGCGCAAACAGCTCCGTACGCGCTCGCTCAAAGTAATTCAGGTAGTTGGCGTGGTAGACAATCCCCTGCGCATCGCTGTCTTCTAGGTAGACGCGCAGGAGATTGTCTAC
>JAKLEG010000107.1 GCA_022703175.1 Myxococcota bacterium
CGACAGGATGTACAGAACGGTGCTCCAGGCAGAACCGTGGACGAACCGTCCGGAGTCAGGCGCGGCTCAAGATCCATACTAGGTCATGGCGCGGCAGGGAAGCGTGGGTTGATTTATGACGCGGCAATTCGTCAAGGGAGCGTGGCGCATCGGGGTTATGGGCTCTATTATGAAGGTGTCATGGCCGGTCGTATCGAAGGTCGTCTCTCTACGCAGCTGAACCCGTTCGGGCCGCAGTGGCAGGGCACGACCAAAGCGGGCGAGGCACCTGCCATTGGTCAGCAGGTCGAACAGGCGCTGTTTGCGCGCGCCAAGCCCACGGTGTTAGACCCCGCACGCTTCCCAGAGCTCGCGGCGCAGCTGCGAATGTTGAACAACTACAAGAAGAAGCTCGCCACGATGGCTGGCGATCGGGAAGAGGACTACGACCTGCAGCTGGCCGACGGCACCATTGCGATGATCGACGGCGAGGGCGTGATTTACGTGGGCGCAGCTTTCTTGGCCGCGCACGCGGCCAAGCCTGAGGTTCTTGTGGGAGCGTTGGCTCATGAGATTGGTCACCGCCCCAAACGCTGGAAAGAGTATCGTGCCAAACGCCAGCTCAGTCGTGACGAGCTGGCCTATATCTGTCGCCACGAAGAAACGCGGGCAGACCTATTTGCCGGCAAAGCGCTCGCAGAGATGGGGCTTGCCTGTGAGCCTTTGGTTCAGTTCCTGTTGGCCGTGGAGAGTGGGCCGCATCCGGACTACTTTCCAGCCACGGTGCGCGGCGACGTGATTCGTGAGGCACATGCAGGGCGTGCCTACCAGGCGAAAAATCGTCGGAACATCTTCCCAGGATTTGATCGCATGACCTCACCCAAGGGGCACCTGGGCGAGTATTGAGCCGCTGTGAGTTAGCTACCTTTGGGGGTGCGACCCTGCGCTTTGGGCATCAGTCCCAGCACAGAGACTTCCTGGCGGTTGTGATACAGGTGTCGCGCCACCACATGTTCGAAACCCCAATGACGCAGCTGTTCGAGCACGCGCGGAATCTCATCAGCCTTGTGCCAGTCGGCCAGCTTCAGCGTTAACACCAACCCCAACAACGAGCTGCGGTAATACTCCACGAGCCGCTTGGCTTCCGGAATGCTGCGGCTGCTGCCGGCATTGATGTCGAACAGCAACCAGTGCACCACGCGCGGCAGTTCGCGCGGTTCGACCAGCGAGATCGATTTTCGTATCGCGATAAACCGTTTCGAGTTTGCCACGATCGGGGCGCACACCGCGGCATCCACACCGCACACGTTCAAGCCTCGTTGCAACAACGCATACGCGGCGCCCCCTGGCGCACAACCAACCTCTAGCGCCAAGTCGCCTGAGCGGATCGGCACGTGGCCGCGTAGCAGCGCCTCCTCCAATTTCAAGTACGAGCGTGAGGGGGCTTCGGCCGGCAGCACCAACGGTGGTCGCCCACCGGGCCATCCTGTGTGTCCAAAACCATGTCGGTGAAAGCCTAGGTACAACGGCGAGTTAGCGGCCTCATTCGGTTCAAGCAGGAGCACATCCACGACCCCTTGGCCGCGTCGGGGTTCTGCCTCAGGCGCCCACAACCTGGGGCAGGCAGCCTTGAGCGCTGTGCGCACTGATTCGACGAGCACCGCGGTGGCTTGTGCCCTCTCCGGGTCGTGCAGCGCGGCCTCCATCGGGGCGGGATCGTCTTCGCGAGCAAACACCTGCAGGACAAAGGGACCTTCCGCCTCAGGCAACAGCTCCTGTAGGCGTTGCAGGAGCGCGGTCGGCTCTGCGACGCTACCTAGTTTCCCAAACGACAGGCCGTAGGCGCGCGCAAAGACGCTGTGTAGTTCGACATTGTCGACCACGGGCACGGGGCTCTTGAAGGTGACAAAACCGGGGCGCGAGAAGGCGAACTTGAGTTTAGGGTGGGCGCGACCCAGCTCCCGTTTCAACACGGCCTCGGCGCCAGCTTGGCAGATGGTAAACAAATACGGCGAGCGAACATTCGACATGCACGCCGCCTAACACTCCTTGCGCGTCGGCACTAGCGTTGACACTCCTAGGTTCGAGCGATACATCGCGCCGACCTTCTGCACACGAACCTGGAGTGGCACCATGGGTGACGCCTACAAAGTCAAAGACCTGTCGCTGGCCGAGGCCGGCATGCTGAAAATTGAATGGGCCGAAAGCCGGATGCCGGTGATGATGGCGCTCCGAAAGCGCTTCGCGAAGGAGCAGCCGCTCAAGGGCCAGCGCATCGCCGGTTGCCTGCACGTCACCAAGGAAACCGCGGTGCTGATTCGCACGCTCAGGGCAGCGGGCGCCGAGATTGCTTGGTCGGGTTGCAACCCGCTGTCCACCAACGATGAAATCGCCGCGGCGTTGGCCAAAGACGGCATCTCGATCTTCGCGTGGCATGGTATGTCGGTCGAAGAGTTCTACTGGGCCATCGAGCGCACGCTCGAAATGAAGCCGACCCTCACCCTCGACGATGGTGCCGATCTGATCATGACGGTACACACCCGTCGTCAAGAGCTGGCCCAAGGCATCATCGGCGGCACCGAAGAGACCACCACCGGCGTGCATCGCCTGCGCGCGATGGCCGACGACGGCAAACTCCTGTATCCGGTGCTGGCCATCAACGACGCCGCTACCAAGTGGGAGTTCGATAACGTCTACGGCACCGGCCAGTCCTCGATCGATGGCATCATTCGCGCGACCAGCGTGCTGTTGGCCGGTAAGACGTTCGTCGTGGCGGGCTACGGCCACTGCGGCAGCGGCTGCGCTAAGGGCGCCAAAGGCATGGGCTGCAACGTGATTGCCACCGAAGTCGATCCGCAGGCGGCGCTCAAGGCAACGCTCGATGGCAACCGTGTGATGAAGATGGATGAGGCCGCCAAGCAGGGCGATATCTTTATTACCGCCACCGGCATGAAAGACGTATTGGTGGGACGCCACTTCGACGTGATGAAAGACGGCGCCATCATCTGCAACACCGGTCACTACGACTGCGAAATCAAGATCCCCGACCTGGAAGAGCGCGCTAAATCGAAGCGCACCATCCGCGACAACTGCGAGGAGTACACGTTGAAGGATGGCCGTCGGATTTATCTGTTGGCGCGCGGGCGCCTGGTTAACCTGGCCGCCGCCGAAGGCCACCCGTCCGAAGTTATGGACATGTCGTTTGCCAATCAGTTCTTAGGCATGGTGCGCATGGCGAAAGAAGGCAAGAGCCTGAAGCCCGGCGTCTACGACATAACCAAGGCCCAAGACGAAGAAGTGGCCAGCCTGAAGCTTGCGACGATGGGCATCAGCATCGACGCCTTGACGGGTGAGCAAGCTACCTACGCCAACAACTACCTGGCTGGAACCTGAGGTATGGCGGCCGCTTATGAGCGTTTGAGCGACGGGCTCTACCTCATCGACACCGGCTTTATTCGGCCGGAGTTGGCGGCTAGCTACCTTGTTCAGGGCCAAGACACCTGCGCGTTGGTCGAAGTGGGGACGACGTTGTCTGGGCCGCGTTTGCTCGCGGCCTTGGCATCGCTGGGCGTGGCCCGCGAAGCCGTGGGCTACGTCATCGTTACGCATGTGCATCTAGACCATGCTGGGGGAGCCGGTACGCTCATGGCGGCGCTCCCCAATGCCAAATTGGTGGTGCATCCGCGCGGGGCGCGCCACTTGATTGACCCCACGAAGCTCATTCAGGGAGCCATCGAGGTCTACAGCGCCGAGATCCTGTCTCGGCACTACGGCGAGATTCGCCCGGTGCCCGCGGCGCGCGTGATCGAGGCGCCGGACGAGTATGTTGTTGAGCTGGGCGGTCGGCCACTTCGCATTCTCGACACGCCCGGACACGCGAAGCATCACTTCGTGGTCTACGATGCACACAGCCGCGGAGTCTTCACCGGCGACACCTTTGGCATCAGCTACCGGCATCTGCGTGGCGCGGACGGTCCTTTTGTGTTTCCGACCACCACCCCGGTGCAGTTCGATCCTGCGGCACTGACGCAGTCGATGGCGCGCATGTTGGCGCTTAATCCCGAGCGGATGTACCTCACCCACTACGGCGTCCTAGAAGGTCCGGTGGCACCTTATGCCGAGCGTTTGCAGCACTTACTGAATGAACACATTCGCGTGGCACGCGCGATTGGTGCCGGGCCCGATGCGCCGTCGCGCATCAAAGCCCAGCTCGTGGAGGTGCTGATGGCCTCGTTGCGAGAGCACCACGTGGACGTTAATCAATCACAGGCGCTGCAGCTTTGGGACATGGATCTGACATTGAACGCCCAGGGTTTGGCCATTTGGATCGCCAAGCCTGTAGCCTAGGCTCGCACCCACGACCTATGGTCACGTCCCGTGCTTGAGCCCGTGACCGTGCTGTTGTTGACCGCGGCATCGCTGCTTGCCGGTTTCATTGACGCCATCGCTGGTGGCGGCGGACTCGTGCTATTGCCCGCCTTGCTCGTGGGGTTGCCGATCACGTCGCCGCTACCGATGGTGCTTGGAACCAACAAGCTCGCCGCATGCTCTGGCACCAGCTTGGCGCTTTCACAGTTCGTTCGTGCCCGCATCGTACCTTTGCGTACCCTCGTCGTTCCCACCTTGTTGGCGATGCTGGGATCTCTAGTTGGCGCACGTCTGACCGGGGCCTTGAGCGCGCTCTACCTGCGACCCGTGATGTTGGTGTTGCTCATCGCGATGCTCCTGTTCGTGTTGTTGCAGCCGCGGTTGGGCGAGCACCACGCGCCCAAACATACGGGGCGTGCTTCTTTCGCTCGTGTCGCCGCCATCACGTTGGCGGTGGGGTTCTACGACGGTTTTTTCGGCCCAGGCACCGGTACGTTACTGATCTTCTTGTTTGTTACGCTATTAGGATTTGATTTTCTGCACGCTTCGGCGTTCGCGAAGGCCGCCAATTGGGGCTCCAACATCGCGGCGCTCACCTGGTTTACGGTGCACGGACACGTGCTGTGGGGGCTCGCGGTGTTGCTCGCGGCTGCCAACGTCGCGGGGGCATTCTTTGGCTCACGGTTAGCGCTCAAGCGCGGCAATCGGCTGGTGCGATGGGTATTTGTGTCGGTTACCACCGGCTTACTTGTGAAGCTCGGCTGGCAGGCGATCCAGACGCTGTGGGGTACGTAGGGGCGGGCGTGGCTAGGTGGCGGTCGGTGGCTTTACAGGTGCGCTCTTAAATTCCACTTTGAAACTCTTCAGTTGTGGAGCGACGGCGGCCAACGCCTCGGTGAGCGGCTTGCCGTCTTGCACGTCCGACAAAAGCAAAACTTCGTGCAACCCGGGCGCTTTCAACTCCACGCGTCTAAAGGCCCCACGGGCTTGGTCGCGCTCGGAGTAGAACTGCAACCGCGCTTCGTACTCGGCAAACGGCGCCTCAATGCGTTGCTCTTTGACGTAGTGTCGTCGCGTGCGCACCATGCGGCCGGCCTCGGGATCAATCAGCAAGCGCCCCGGGCGCAAGTAGAGCGACAGCAACCACAAAAGCCCCACGAGCGACGCCAGCCCAAAACAGACGGCTACACTGTAGAGCTCCACGTCAGCCAACGGAATGTGAAAGAAGGTGGCGGTCGTGTCCTTGCGGGCTTCCCAGACGAACTCTCCCGCCAGAATAAAACTCAATGCCATCAGCACCCAGGCGGGGCCCGTCGGTGCACGTACAGGAATATCCAATCGTTGCATGGCGGCCTCTATAGCACAAAGCGACTCGGGCGACTGTGGTTCTCGTCGCGGCCAACAAAAGTGTACCCAAACAGCCGATCTTGGTTGTGCTTGCCTGGCGCGCAGTGGGAGGCGTGCACACATTAGTTGGGCCAATGGCAGCCAACCCTGCCCAAAGACGGGATCCGCGAGGGGACTTCGCGACCGATCCGGCTGCAGCATCGCTGCCTTCAAGGGAGGACATCCTATGTCGCTCAAGGACACGTTGTACCAAAAGATCGAGGCGTGGCGCCCGCGCACCAAGAAATTGCTCAAGGACTATGGCGACGTCAAAATCGACGACGTAACCATCGAACAAACCGTGGGTGGCGCCCGCGACATTAAGGCGCTTGTAACCGATATTTCCTATCTCGATCCTCAAGAAGGAATTCGTTTTCGTGACCTGACCATCCCAGAGGTCATGGCAAAGCTGCCGAAGGTTCCGGGCTCCGAAATGCCCTACGTCGAGGGTCATTTTTACCTGCTGCTCACCGGCGAGATTCCGACCTTGAGTGAAGTGCAGGAGGTGCAGGCCGAGTGGCGCAAGCGCGGCGGCTTACCGCTCTATGTGGTCGAGACGTTGCGCGCGTTGCCCCGCGATGCTCATCCGATGACGATGTTCACCGCCGGCATTCTTGCGCTCCAGCGCGAGTCGCAGTTTGCGCGGCGCTACGCGGAGGGGATGAACAAGAACGACTATTGGGATCCCACCTACGAAGACGCGATGAACCTGATGGCCAAACTGCCGGCCATCGCTGCCTACGTTTATCGTATGAAGTACCAAGCCGATATTCACATTGCCGCCGATGCGTCGCTGGATATGGGCGGTAACTTCGCGCGCATGATGGGGGTCGACAAACCCTACGACGACGTCTCGCGCATGTACTTCATCCTGCACTCCGACCACGAGTCCGGAAACGTCTCGGCGCACACGGGTCACCTCGTGGCCTCTTCGCTCTCCGATGTTTACTACGCTTATGCCGCCGCGATGTGCGGCTTGGCCGGCCCGTTGCATGGCTTGGCCAACCAAGAAGTTCTGAAGTGGATTCAGAACGTGATGAAAAAAATGAGCGGCAAGCTGCCGACCAAAGCTGAGCTGGAGGCGTTTTTGTGGGAGACGCTGAACGCTGGCCAAGTGGTGCCCGGCTACGGCCACGCGGTGCTTCGCAAGACCGACCCGCGTTACACCGCGCAAATGGAGTTCTGCAAGAAACACCTACCGGACTATCCGTTGTTCCAATTGGTCAACATGATCTATGAGGTTGCGCCGGGGGTGCTCACCAAACAAGGCAAGGCCAAGAACCCATGGCCCAACGTCGATGCACAGTCGGGCGTGATTCAATGGTACTACGGCGTCACTGAGTACGATTTTTACACGGTGTTGTTCGGCATCGGCCGCGCGCTGGGGGTTCTGTCCAACATCATATGGGACCGTGGGTTGGGGTACTCCATCGAGCGCCCCAAATCAGTCACCACCGCGATGCTCGAAAAATGGGCAATCGAGGCGCCCAAGCCGTAACGCGACAATACCGCTGCTCTCGTGTGCGTACTTCCGTCGAGTTTTGTAGGCGCGGGTTCTTGGTGCAGGCTCTAAGAGACTTGTGCAGGCCTCTGCATGAGGGTGTGACGCGCTGCAGTAAGGTTATGGGTGGGGGGCGCAGTGGTGCGAGGAGGTAAGGTCGGGTGCCCTGCGGCCGTTATGGCGTATCGAGCAGACGCTTCTGACCCGTAAGCTTCTGGATGGGCGCGATATCTTGCACCGTTTCCATGCAGCCCAGGTAGCGGCCTTCTTTGTTGCGCACCGGGAAGTAGCGGATGTGAATTTTGCGGGGACCCATCTCGATCCAAAACTCCGCCACCTCGCGCTTGCCGGCCTTAAAGTCGGCCAAGATCTGGTTCACCATGTGCACGCTCTTTTGCGGATGGCAGTTCTGCACCTTGGTACCAATGGCACCACGGGTACGGCCGAAGATCTTTTCGCCGTGCTCATGGCTGAAGTAGCGCACGGTGTCGTCGGCATCCACGAACGACAGTTCGATTGGCAGCGTGTTTAACATCGCCGCCAGCGTTTCGCGATCCAGGCCGTAGGCTAGGTCCTCCAGGTCTACCGACTTGATGATGGTCTCGGCCAAGGCGTAATAGCGCTCGCGAATGCCGGCTCCTAACGAGCTCTCCAACGCCTCAATCCCTTTCACCACGGCTTCGGCATCTCCCGGGCGCATGGCCTGCATCGCCATCGGGTACAGGATGTCGTTTTCTTTCCAGTAGTGGCTTTTCAACAACGCCGCATAATCACTAAAAATTTTCCCAAGATCAGCGAGCTTGGTGCGATCCCCCTTGAGCACTGCCTCGCCCAAGGGCGCAATTTGTGCCAAAAGTTCCTTGGCCTGCTCGTGCTCAGCGAGCATCACGGCCAATGGACCGCCATGCCGAGGGATCCCCCGCTGCTCAATGAGCGGGAACAGGTGCTGCTCCTCTTTTTGGTTGTGGCAGCGATCAGCGTAGTGCGTGACGTAGTCGAGCAGGTTTGCGATCAGCGCGTTGGTGGGGCCACCCTTCATGGCAAACGCCTTCTCGGCCGCCGCCAGCACACGTTCAGTGATTTCGTGATCTTTCTTCAGCAGCTCGGTCCACAGCATAGTCAACCTCATCCATTCCGGGCCGTACACAACTCACGGCATTGGGTTTTGTTCCCACCATGGGGTTCGTGACGGCGCCTAATGTAGTTATCTGGATAAAAATGTCCAGAATAAAGAGTTACAGAGGCGACGGTTGGAAGACTTGCTCGGGCTAGGGGGTCGCTGAGGCCGCCGATCCAGTGCTGTCTCCTTTGCGTTCAAGTTCTGTGGCGGTGCTGCCACTGTTGGCTTTGCCGGGGCGCAACAGGTAAGGGTCGTCACGATACAGCGCCAGGCGCGGTTGTAGGGCCTTGAGATCTGCCTCTAGGGCATCTCGCTCGTTACGCGTTTGACTGGCCTGATCACGCAAGGTGGTCAATTGGGTGGCCGCCTTCGCAGCTTCGTCGTTGCTCTTCTGGTTTTTACGCTCGGCGCGTTTCTCTGCGCGCGTTTTTTTTCCGTCGTTGTCGTCAGGGGGCGCCAAAGCTGCGGCTGCGCGTGCCTGGTCTAGAGCCTGCTCAGTTTGCTCCAAGCGGAGGTTGGCTTCGGCCAGCTTGCTCTTCAGGTCCCGCGTCTTGGTTACCAAGTCATCCAAGATCCATTGTCTGACGAAGCTTTGGCACAGGTCGGTTAGGCGCACCACGCGCAACTTCACTGCGGTAAGGTCGCCCAGGCAGGCAGGTGGCTCGGCCGACTTGGTGGCATCGGGCTCGCTGGGCTCCGGTGGACGGGTGAAGAAATGCTGGGGCCTGCCCCAGCTGTCGTTAGAATGCCTCAGATCTGTCGCAAACACCTGCGGAGGCGTTGAGCCCGGGTTGGCCACACCGCGGAAGCTGACAGCACAGCCACCAAAGGCGCGCTCAATCACCGCGCGGTCGTTCTTGAACCCAGTTTGCTGACACAAGGTGTCGAGTTGGTTCAAGGCATCAGGCTTCGGCCGGGCGCGGCCGATCTGCGCAAAATGCACCTCGAAAATCTGGCTTTCAGACGCGTGGAAGTAGCCACCTTCGCCGCCAAACCCAGGGGGGGCGTCGGGGCCGTTTTGTATCCACAGCACGTCGGTTTCGTGTTGGCCGGAGTCAAACTTTTGTTTGCCAACAGGCCCCATCATCTCACTCACCCCGGGTGGGCAGGGCTCGGCCCGGTAAGTCCCCTCGGGGCGATAGTTGAGGCAGCGCCCCACCAAGCTTTCGCTGGTGCTAAGCTCAAGCACCGGCAACTCGGTGCGGGCTACGCGCACCGGCAAAGGCGCGGGCAGTGGCGGCGGTTGGAACCAGGCGCAGCTGGCGGCCGAGGCCAACGGCAGCGCGCAGAACGTGAGCGACTTCCCCCAAGACATGTTCATCTATCGTCTAAGCTAGGCATTGCTTGAGGGCTGCCTAGGCCCATGGGCCATCGCGAGCTGCCATGACGCTTAGGGGGGAGCGCGGCTGGCTCAGCTCGTCGGCAGCGCTGAGGTTGGTCGCAGCTCGGGCTTTGGGCGCAACGCCGGCCACACCACGCGCACAGCGGCCCCAAGCACCAGGGCAAGGCCGAACGTCACCACCACGGCCGCGCCACTCGGAAGATCGAAGCTAAACGAGGCCCACAGCCCTGCGAGTGACACCACAAAGCCCAAGGTCCAAGCGAGCAGCAGCCGCAGGAGGAGGCGACGCGCAAACAACGCCGAGAACACCGCCGGCACAATGAGGAACGAGAACACCAGCAACACGCCGGCCATCTGCACCGCGCTGGTGATCACCACGCCAAACGTCACGTAGAACCCAAAGTCCCATAGGGCGGTGTTGATGCTTTCGTCGCCATCAGCGTCGTGCTCAAAGGACAAGGCCAAGAACCGTCGTCGAAATGCAAAATGCACTGCGCCCAACACCAAGAAAATGAGCGCCGTGATGCCCACCTCCGGCAGGCCCACCGTCAGCAAGCTTCCCACCAAGATCTCTTTGATCTCTTCGTCGCCGTGCGGCAGGAAGTTGGCCACCAGAATCGCAGCGGCCGCCGCCACTGCGTAGGTAATGCCGATGAACGCCTCCTGCGGGATTTGCTTGCGCAAGCTGCGGGTGGAGGCAAACAGGGCAGCTCCCACGGTGGTGAACAGCAGCGACCAGCCATACGATGTAGGGGTATGTGGTTCTACCCCCATCAGGGCCGCCACCGCGGTGCCCAGGGCTGCGATCTGCGCCAGGGCAATGTCGACGAAGATCACCCCGCGGGCGAGGACATGGAGGCCTAGGTAGGCCAAAAACCCGGTGAGAACCAAGCAAGCCAAGAAGGCCGGCAACAAAATTTGGAATGCAAGCATCATGGGTTAGTTCCGACTCTGCCGTTCAAGGGTGGTCACGATAGTCTCAAAAAGATCCAGGTAGGTGTGCACCTGCTCTTCGCCGCCTACCGAGTTGGGAACGGCAGCCACGTGCACCGGCGTTTTTTGCGCGATCAGGTCGGGGACTCGCCGATCGTAAAACGCCTCCATCAAAATCACTTTGACCTTCTGCGCTTCAATCAACTTGATGAGCTCCAGCGTGTGCATTGGCGCCGGTGGCACGCCCGGCTTGGGTTCCACAAAGCCCACGACCGTAAGCCCATAGCGAGCGGCGAAGTAACTCCACGAGCGATGGTAGGTCACGATCGGGGCGCCGCGTAACGACGCCATTCGCTGCTCCCAATCGGCCTGTTTGGCGGTGAGCGCCGTTTCAAAGGCTGCCAGGTTTCCGTTGTAGGTTGCCTTTCCATCTGGGTCGAGGGCGACGAGGCGCGCGGCGATCGCTCGTGCCATCAACCTGCCATTTTCCGGATCCAGCCAGTAGTGGGGGTTGCCGTTCGGGTGAATGTCCCCTTGCGCCCGGTCGGCGCCATTTGCCACCTCCAGCGGCTGGATGGTTTGCGAAAGATCCAGGTAACCCTGCCGACCCGGCATCAGCGCGTCATTTCGGGCCCCCGACAACAGCGCTCCCAAGTAGCCTGCTTCTAGCTCTAGGCCGATGAGCTCCACCAGGTCGGCCTTGTGTAGCAGCACCATGTACGAGGGCTTGGCATCCAAGAAATGCGGGTCTTGGTAGCCCTTGGCCAGCGCTGTCACTTCCACGCGTTCGCCACCGATGGCGCGCGTAAGCGCGGCGGGATCCTCCGTGGTGGTCACCACAATCAGCTTGGCAAAAGCCATCTCGGGCACCAAAATTTCCAACAGTAAGCTTGCGGCGAATAACAGTAATCGCGGCGTCATGGTGGTTCTCCTAGTAAGCGTGGGCCGGGTGGGCCCCGAGGGTAAAGTTCAATTGCAAAAAGGCTTCGTAAAGCAGCGGCTGCACCCCAGGTTGTTTCCCCGCCGACAGCTGCGTGCGCACCGACGAAAACTCACTGGGAGCAAACACCAAAATTGCCGAGCCACGCCGGCTGATGCCGCGCGCCTCATTCGGGAAGCCTAGGTAGTCGAAACGGGCGGCGGTGTACCACTGTTGACCCAGGCGCCATTGGGCATATCCATAGGCGCCACCCACGCTGCGTTTGTCTCCCGCGGGGGGTGACAGATTCGGTCGTGTGGCAAAGAGACCTTCCGCCACTAGGACCAGCTCGCGTTCGCGTGCTTGGCGTGCGGGGCGCCACTTGAAAACAGCATGGGCACCGTAGATTTCGTTGTGCTCGGTGGCGGCGTTGTTGCCCACGGCCGACGACAAGCCCAACTCCAACGTGGCATCGTCGCTAAGATCGAAAACGTTACGCAGCGAGCCATAACCAGATGCGTCATAGGTGCGCCCCGAGGCGAACACGGCCGGGTTTTCTGCGCTCATCACGGCCGCGTAAAGCACCGAGTACCAAGGAAACGGGAACAAGTACGACAACTCCGCTCCCACTTCGGCCAAGCCTTCGTCACCGAACATCGCAGTACCGACCAGCGACTTGTCGATAAACGGCAGCGCGTGCGTATGGAGAGCGTTTTCGCGGCCTAGCGGTGCTTTGATTTTGCCCACCCGCGCTTGGAGGCCCAGCGGTTGTGCGCTGGGGGTCAGATAACCTTCCTCCAACGCGATGCCGTCGCCGTTCGGGAGCGCCAAGATCAGGTTGGCTGCAAAGTAAGGGTCGACGTTTGCCACGAATTGCAGCTCCAACTCTTGGATCGCGAGGCTCGCATTGCTCTGCTGCGGGTGTCCTGCGGACGCGTTGCCGCTCGCCAAGAACAAGCCGTTCAGTGACATCGCGGGGTTGTAGATGTTGGAGGGCGCGGTGCTGCCCATCGACGTTGTGGGTGTGCTCGTAGCGTTGCCGGGCGTCGGCAGGGTTGTGGCCGCGCTGGGCGCGTTGGCGCTTGCGGCCTCGATTTCTTTCAGTAGGGCTTGGTCGGCGGCAGAGGGAGCCTCTGCGGTCGCAACGGCCAACCCGAGGGTCAACCAAAGGGACATGGTGCTTCTCCAATGAAGCGCTGCAATCGCTCTCTCGCGCGGCTACGCGAGCTTACGACGGCAAAATCGTAAAAAAACGAGACTCAACTGAGCGAAGTACAAGCGGCGGGTGGCGACTGCTTCGGGGCTTGCAGCAACACGAGCAACGGCTGTGCAGCTGGCAGGCCCGTTGGTGGCGCTGCGGGTAACCTGGTCAAGGTGGGCGTGCTGGCGGGCGTGTGCGTCGGGGTCAGACCCCGTTGGGTGAGAACATTCCAAAATAGGCAGGAGACGTGCAGGTAGGCGAACTCTGGGGCGAATTCCTGCACGCTAACATATGCTGTTTGCGCTGAGTCGGTAGGCGTCGTGCTCGCCGTGGCCACGATGCTTTGCGGCATTTCCTCTACGCGCTGGTGTTCGTTGCAGTAGTGATGCGCGTGACTGGCGGCGACGAAATGCAGCGCGGGTGCAATGGGCAGCACCATGACCCAGAGGGTCAAGGCGCCGACCAGAAGCCGTGCGAGAAGGCGCGCTTGCATCGGCAGAATTTATAGCATCTTTGGCGTTTCGCCAGCTAGAGCGAGCCAAAATCCACACACCTGGATATGTGGGCGATGTGCGGCAGCATCGAGGCGGAAAAGTGACCCTACGCGGACGTCGAAATCCGCGTAGGATCGGACCCCCCGGCGGTCAAAGGCAGGTGCGAGCCACAAGGCGGCACGCAGACAAGGGCCAGCACCCGGTCGACCACGACGGGCAAGGCGGCGGCCACCACGGGCGTTAGCCGTTCGCCTAATGTCAATAGGTCCTTACCTTGAATGGCTAATATTTTCAATGATTTAGGCATCGCATAGCCAAGTTTCTCACCCAACGCCATCACCGTCGGCAAATCGATTTCGT
>JAKLEG010000108.1 GCA_022703175.1 Myxococcota bacterium
GCACGGCAGCGTTCGACATGCGCGGCGGGAACTGGGTCGTACATGGCGGCTTATCAGACCCCGATACGAAGCTCGTTCACTTTGGCGCGAGGGATTACGACCCTGAGACGGGCCGATGGATGCAGAGGGATCCCATTTTGTTTGGCGGGGGGCAGGCCAATCTCTATGCGTACGTGGGGAATGACCCTGTAAATCTCACGGACCCCACGGGTCTTCTTAGTACGCAGGAATTTCTGCTTTGCCTGGCGAATCCGGCTGGGTGCATGGCTTCGTTGAACGCAGGAAACACGGCAAATAGAGATCTTCGTCGTCTCTATGGTGTGCCCGATCCTAAGGGCGCGTTCGGCAGCGACCACTCGTCCGGCCCGCCAGGCGTCCCAGATGGCGGCACTGCAAACGCCATTCTCCATTGCACATGGCAGTGCATTCTTGCCAGCCAAACCGACGCAGAGACTGCGAGGGACTTTGGCGACGCTCATGAGGCCGGACGAGATGATCCAAACTCGTGCATGGACATCGAGAACAATCGCCGAGGCAGGGATCTTGCGGGGACGGATCCGTCGAAGTGCGTTGAGCGGTGTCATGCGAACATTTGGATGCTCCAACAGAGCCCATGATCGAGGAACCCATGCTGCGGCGCGCACTCGTGATTCTCGCTCTGCCTATGGTTGTTTTGGCCGCTGGCTACGTTGCAACCCGCGAGGACTCTCGCGGAGTTCCGATCGCATGGCTTGGTTTGACCTTCGATAGCCAGCTTTGGAACGCTGCGCGGCGAGAGTGCAAGCAACATAGATATGTGCGTGATCTTGTGAAGAGCGAAGCACTCCTAGGGCTCTCGGAGACGCGGCTTTTCGAGATTCTCGGGCCACCTGATTCGTCCTACGATCACACGCGCAGCTACACGGCGGCATGCTTTTCGACGGACCCTTGGGGCCTCTTGTGGGGTGCTAGGAACCTCACTGTGGACCTTGGGCCCGACGGGACAGTCCAAAAGGTGCAGGTCATTCCATGGTAAGTCTCTCCTGGACCACACAACCCCAAAGCCGAGACGCCGCAACTAGCCGATTGTTATATATTTTTGGCTCGTGCAAAGCCGCCCCCCGCCCGCGGTTGCCTCTCCCCGGCCGCCCCCGCGCCCCTGCCGCCCCACACCATCCCCATCCGCCGCTCGCGCGCCGGGTTGCGGAAGGGTGCTTTTGTTGCGGGGGCTCTTCGGGGAGAGGCCACCTCAACCGCCCAGCGGCGGAGCCGATTGGGCTCGCAGTCGCTCAAGCGATCGCCGCTGTGCTCAGGCGGGGGGCGGAGCAGAGCAGCGTAGCCAAGCGGCGTGCGGTGCTTTCGCTTCGGCGTCACGCCGTGTGCAATCGCCGTGGCTACGGCCGCGCCGTTGGCGCGTCGGGTCACACGTCGCGCCGCCGTGCTCAACGATGGCCGTGCCGTGTGGCCCGCGTCCTGGCTGAGGCTTGCGTGCAGGCGTGTGGCGCGGGCCGCGACGAAGGGTTCGCCACCCCATAGGCTGCAGTAGAAGCTGTGCGGGTCGCTGACCTTTAGGGTTGTCAGCCGGCCATGGCTTTTTGCTGCAGGATGAGCGCATCCAACATTTCGATGATGAACTTTTGCTTGGTGCGTGGCAGGAGCCACCAGGGTAAGTCCCCGTCAGTCAACACGTAGCCATCGCCCGCCCGCGGTGTCGGCAAGCAGCCCACCCCTCCCCGAAGGGGCGTCCCAGCCTCCGCCACTTACGACGCACCGTATCCGCCCCACTCGCCCCGTTGTTCATGAAGGGGCAGGCGGCGTGCTAATTTGAGGCGGGAGTTACCAATTCGCCGGCAGCAGGTCGTCGATGCGGGAACTCGGGGGCTGGTCGAGTTTCAAAAGCACGTCCGCTATGTACGCCTCAGGATTCACGCCGTGCGCCACGCACGTGGCCACGACGGTTTGCAAAAACGGCGAGACTTTGACCTGACTCGTCATCGCCGACGAACAAGAAATTCTTCGGTCTAGCGTGACCAGTCTCAGGGCGCCTTCGGCGATGTTGTGTTCAATCAAACGGGTTGAGCGCCGTCAGCGATGGGTGCGCCCGGGGCCCGGGGTGGCTCGAAGCCGACGAGTGCGCACTGTAATTGGCGAGGCGCTGCTTGGTGAAGGCCGTGGTGGAGAGGGAGACGATGGTGCTGGGAGTGAGGGGTCCCTTAGCGTTTTTGTCGGCGAAGGTCGGCGACACGCTCGCCGAGCGGATGTTTCTGGTGCTCACCGCCGTTAGCGGGGTGGCTGCCGCGGTGGTCCTGTTCCCTGTCAGTCTCGTGCATCAGGCCGCCCAGCCGCTCACGTTTTTGGCGTTGGGTTACAGCCTGATCGTAGCGCTGCTGCATTGGCAAGCACGTCGCGGTCGGTTCACCTACAACCTCTTTTTGGGAGTGCTGGCGCTCGCGCTCAACCTTGGCTTCCTCCTAAACGGTGGCTCACTCGGCAGCGCGCCGCTGTTCTTCTACGCGATGGCCGTGTTGGTGGTGGTGTTCTTCCGCGGCCGCCGCCGCTGGTTGCTGCTGGGCGTCTACTTCTGCGATGTGCTCGGATTGCTCTGGGTCGAACGCAGCTTTCCGCACGCGATACGCCCCTTTGCTGAGGATGCCGATCGTCTGATCTACGCTGTCACCGGCGCGGGCTGTGGCGTGGCGATCTGTTGGGCCTTTACCCACTTGGTTGTCGGGGCCTATCGCCGTGAGCGCGAGCAGCTGCGCCGGGTGCATTGGCAGCTCGATCAAAACCTGCGCGAGATCAGGAAGTTGCGCGCGGTGTTGCCGGTCTGCGCCTGGTGCCGGCGGGTGCGTGAGGAGAACGGCGATTGGCGGCCGATCGACCGATACTTGGCGACGCACACGGAGGCTTTTGTTGCCCACGCGCTCTGCCCCGACTGCGCCAAGACCACCGCGGCGCCCACGGAGAGCCGATGAGCCAGCTCGGCGCCGTGCAAAGGTCGCCCATGCGCCAGGTTCTCGCGGCGTTGCGCTGGCTATGGCGCTTTGCTGCTGGCGGAGACGATCAAGAGCTCGGCATTCGAGTGTTTCGGCTGCTAACGTTCGCGGCGGGGGTGCTGATGTGGGGCCTGGCGCTGCCGCTCAACATGCTGCAAGGGCTGCCGTGGCACTCCGATATTGTTCCGGTGTTGTTTGGTGGTGCCTGCCTGTGGCTGTTTTGGGAGAGCCACAGGCACCGGCAGCACCTCAAAACCTTCATTTTGAGTGTGCTGGTCTCGTGGCAGCTTGCGTTCGTGGCCGACGCGGGGTTGTTGGGCACCGCGCCGCTGTATGGCTTCATTGCTATCGCGCTGATTGTCGTGCTGCTTGACGGCTGGTTGCGGACGTTGTTCGTCGCATTGGCCCTCGCGGCATTGGCGTCGATGTTCGCCCTAGAGTTATGGCTGCCTGGGGCCATCGTCGGCTACGCCGACACGGCGATTCGTCTCTCCGACCAGGCCGTGGGCTATGTCGTCAGCGGCGTGGGCGGCGTGCTCCTGTTTGGCTTGGTCATCGACAGCTACGAACGCGAGCGCGCACGCATGAACGAAGCCAACCGTGCGCTTACGCAGAGCATCGCCGAGTTAGAGACATTACGTGGCTTACTGCCGTTCTGCCCCAGGTGCCGCAAGGTGCGCGACGTGCGTGGTTATTGGCTCGACATCGAACGTTACCTCGCCCAGCAAACTGGCATGCGCGTCTCCCACGGTCTGTGTCGCGATTGTCAGCGCGAGCATTTCGGCGATGACGACGAGTCAGCGCGGCAAACAATCTGAGCGGGTGCTCACGACGTCAGCGAGGTAGGTGGTATTGCCGCTGGCGCCATTGTGTAGAACTCGTGTCTTTGGAACGCACACATTTGTATACTGCCCGCCATGACGGATGAGTGGATTTACGTCGAGGCGGATCCGGTGCACGTCGCGCGGGAGCGGCAGCGCGCGCGGGAATTGCGCAAGTCGAACTGGTGGCAAGCGCGGCTGCAAAAGGGCGTGTGTGCCTACTGCCATGGTCACTTTCCCGCCAAGCAACTTACAATGGACCACATTGTGCCGGTGGCGCGCGGCGGGCGCAGTAGTAAGGGGAACGTCGTGACGGCCTGCAAGGCGTGCAACACCAAGAAAAGCGTGCTCACGCCTGCCGAGCTGCTGCTGTTTGCGCAAGCCGCGATGGCAGGTGTGCCGGAAGAGGGGGACGAGTGAGCGCGTTGGGCCTTCGATCCGAGGCAGAGCTGTCGCATGGCGAGTAAAGGCAGGCCGTACCGCACGGTGCTGGTCGACGGCTTTGAAGTGCTGATTGGCCGTGGCGCCAAAGAAAACGATGACCTCACCTTCCATGTCGCCGAGCGCCGCGACTTCTGGCTGCACGTCGGCGGCGGTACGCCTGGCAGCCACGTGGTGGTGCGCAATCCTGAGGGACTGCCAGAGCTGCCGCACGCGGTGCTAGAGGCGGCAGCAAGCTTTGCGGCGTGGTTTTCTAAGGCTCGGGCTGCCGCGCGCGTGGAGGTGCATGTCTGTCGCGTGGCTGATGTCTCCAAACACCGGGGCGCCCCCGCAGGCCAAGTGGAGCTGTCTCGATGGAAACGCGTGAAGGTCAAGCCGGCAGCACCCGCCGATGCCGATGTTTTGCCGGATGCGGGTGGGGCTCCGAAGTAAAGCGCTGAGCCGCGGGCGGCGGCGCTGTTGGTAATCGGGCACACTGGGCTTGGCCATCCCTGCCACCCATGGCTATCTTGCCGCCATGAACTTCACGGCCAATTCGGTGGGCCCGCAGACGGGCAAGGTCTTCGTGATTACCGGCGCCAACAGCGGCATCGGCTTCGAAACCGCACGCGTGCTTTGTCGCAAAGGGGGCCGGGTGGTGATGGCCTGCCGCGACGCGAACAAAATGGCTGAGGCGGCGCGCCTCATAAAGGCCGAAACCTCCAGCGCCACGGTTCTGCAGGTGGTGTGTGATTTGGGGGACCTGAGCTCCATTCGTGCTGCGGCCGCGGCCCTCGCGGAGCGGGTGCCGCATATTGACGTGCTCATCAACAACGCTGGCGTGATGGCGATTCCCGAGCGGGTCACCAAAGACGGCTTCGAGATGCAGTTTGGCACCAACCACCTGGGGCACTTCGCGCTGACCGGCTTGCTCCTGCCACTTTTGACCAAGGCACCCCAAGGGCGGGTGGTCACCACCAGCAGCATCCTGCATAAAAAGGGCGAGCTCATCTTGGCAGATATCCCCAAGCCTGCGCACTACGATCGCCACAAGGCCTACGCGATGAGCAAGTTGGCCAACGTCTTGTTTACCCACGAGCTGAACCGCCGCTTGCTGGCGGTCGGCGCCAACGTGCGCGCCATCACCTCGCATCCGGGTTACTCGGCCACCAACTTGCAGGGGGTCGGGCCGGCGATGGAGGGTTCGGCCTTCATGGGCGTCGTGATGCGTCTGGCCAATGCGCTCGTGGCGCAGTCGGCGGCGATGGGGGCGTTGGGTACGCTGTGTGCGGCGTTGTCTCCCGACCTGAAGGGCGGCGAGTATGTGGGCAGCACGGGCATGGGTGGCTTGCGCGGTTATCCGCAGGTGGCCAAATCGTCGCCGGCCTCGTATGACGAAGCCATGGCACAAAAGCTCTGGGAGCGCTCCGAAGAGCTGACGCAGGTGCATTTTGCCTTTGGCGCTGCTGCTTAGGCCCTGGGCTCACGCGTCATCGCTTGCCCAAGCGCCGTGGGCAGACTAGGACAGCTCGATGGCGCCCAAGCGGATCGATATCATCGTGCCGGCATACAACGAGGCCGCGACGCTGGGACATTTCCACACCGCCCTGCGTCGCGCCATCGATGGCCTGCCGTACGACTTTCGCCTGCTGTTTATCGACGATGGCAGTCAGGACGAGACTTACAAGGTGCTGCTCTCGGTGGCCGACACCGATCCGCGGGTTAGCGTCTTGCGCCTCAGTCGCAACTTCGGCCAGCAGGCCGCACTCACCGCTGGCTTGGACCACGCGACCGGCGACGCTGCGATCACGATGGATGCCGACCTGCAAAATCCACCGGAATCGATTCCCGACCTGCTCGCGCGCTGGGAACAAGGGGCCGAGGTGGTGCACGCGGTGCGTTTGGGCGGGCACCAAGGGGTGTTTTTCAAAAACTGGAGCTCGCAGCGCTTTTACGGTTGGTTGAATCGCATCGCCGAGGTGCAGGTGGTGCGTGACAGTGCTGACTTCAGGTTGCTGGACGCCAAGGTGGTGCGTGCGTTGCAGAAGTTGCGCGAGCACAACCGCTTTCTGCGTGGACTCGTGAGTTGGGCCGGATTTAAACACGCCTATATACATTATCGCCACGAAGCGCGCGTAGCCGGGCACAGCAAGTACGGGCTCAAGCGCATGGTCGCATTGGCGCTGGTGGCGATGGTGGGCTTTACGCGTCTGCCACTGCACCTGGCCACCCTTGTGGGGGGGCTGGTGAGCACGTTGGGGCTCGCGGGCGGGTTGGCAGCGTTGGTTGCCTGGGGGTTGGGGAGCGCAGCGCCGCTCGCACTGTGGATCTTTTTGGGTTTTGCCGTGGTCTCGGGGCTGCAGCTGCTCTTTTTGGGTATTCTCGGAGAATACGTCGGACAGCTCGTGAGTGAAGTTAAGGCGCGGCCGTTGTACCTGGTGGCCGAGGCGCGTTTGAGTGCGGGCAAGTCGGAGTCAGCCGCGCTCGCGACGCGCGTGGGTGATTCGGGCTGAGGCTTACAACAGGTTCAAAGCGCCTGTACGAAACGCCAACGTCTTGTTGGCCAGCGGCTAGTGTTCAAGTACCGCGCGGAACAACGGCGCCCGACTCTCTTTCGGCAGGCGCACGAGAACCGCCCGCGCACCGCAACCATCCTTGGCCTCGGGGACCGGCAACAACAGTTTGCCGTTTGTCGCATCGGGCGTTGGTTGCACGCAGCAGGCGGGTGGCCTTGCACACTTGTCATTTCCCGCTACGTACAGAAGTTTGTCGGTGCCAAACGGGAAATCGTCCGGCACATCGGCTCCCAGCTCGCCCAGCTCGGCACGTGAGTGGAAGTAGCCCGTCACGACAACCGGTGCGTCGGGGGCATTTTCACCAGGGAGTTTTCCCACGGCGAGCGCCGCACCATCGGCGGCGGCCACACGCGCCAACCAATCACTTGGATAGCCAGGGTGCTGCACCTTGCCGGCTTCATCTTTCAGGTTGCCGTCTAGGTATTTCACGAGCAGGCTCTCGCCCAGCTGACGCCAGCGAGCCACCGTCGCTTCCGCTTGGGTCGTGGAATAGTGGCTCAGGTAGGCGCGGGCGCGTTCCGGCGATTCCTTGTACAAGGCCACCGCTTCGCGTTCGATCTCGGCTTGTCGCGCCAGGAAGCTGCCCTCCAAGTCGCGTTGCTCTTTTTGAATATCTAGGATGATCTCGCTGTAACGGCCGTAGGCAAAATTAGCCACCCAGTTGAACACCCAGAAGGCCGAGTTCCAACTGAAGCGACCAAGCGTACCCGCCCCCGGCGCCCACGACGGCGGCGCACTCTCCAGCCCCGCGTACATCGGTACGTAAACGGTGCTGGCGGTGTCATCCATGCCAAACCAGAGCAGGCCGCCCACCGGCCCTGGCAAGTCGGCGCGCAGCTCGGCCACCATCGAGAAGCCGGTTTGCTGCGTAGAAATCGAGCGTTCGTTCAAGTATTTTTTGCCGTCCACGCTCCACGTTAGCGGGCGGAAGCGGTACGGCAGGTGGTAAGGGCCCGCGCCCAAGCCCTGTGACAGATCGAACTCGGTGCCTTCAAAATGGTCACGCATCAGCGCCATCACGTCGGCGTTGCTGAGCTTCTTGTCCGGCTTGATCCACAACGGTAGCGGTTTGTCTGCGCGGTGGCCGGAGACGGCATCACTGGTGAGCTTCTGCGAAGGTGCGGCGCGGCGAAATACCGACCAGACGCGTGCCTCGCAGAAACGCAAGCCCTCAAAGGTCATCGGCGCGTAGGCGTCGGCGAAGCTAAACTCGGTGTCTTTGCCGGTGAAATAACCTTGGCTGCGCGCAAAGCTAATCACATCTTTGGCGTACAGGGTGTTGGCGGCGTCGTTCAAAGGGAACTGGCGAATGCGTGCTTGGTTTGCGTGCGCCGACACCATGCCGTCGGGAATGCGCCGAGCCACCCAAACGGCGCCCTTGTTCTTCGGGCCTTTGCTGATCATCTCCATGAGCCATGTCTCATGGGCGTCGGCGATGGAGAACGACTCACCGCTGGAGGCGTAGCCATACTCGGCCGTTATCTCTGCCATCACCTTGATCGCGCCGCGGGCAGATGTGGCACGCTCCAGCGCGATGGCCATCAGCGAGCCGTAGTCTACCACCGCGGTGGGGTCGGTAAGCTCCTCACGACCACCAAAGGTGGTCTCGCCGATTGCCACTTGGTGCTCATTTACCAACCCCACAACCTGGTGGGTCAGCCGCGCTTGCCTGATTTTTCCGAGGTATTTTCCGGTGTCCCAATCGTAGATGTCGCGCATGGCGCCTTCGGGGTAGCTCGCGCGCGGCCGCACGATCAACTCGCCGTAAAGTGTGTGGGAATCTGCGGCGTAGGTGATCATGGGCGCCTGCGCAGCGCTGGCCCCTTTGGACACCAAGATGCTGGTGCACGGGTGTGCCTCAGGCAGATGGGTGAGAGATAGCCCCAGGAGGGCGGCCAAGGCGATGGAGGTGGTAAAGCGCATGCGGCCTCATACCACAGCCGGTGCAGGAGAGGTCTATCGCTACAATCCCAAACGCACGCGTAGGTCGGCCAGCCGCACTTCCAGATCGTCATTGAAGCGCAGCCGTCGGCCAGTCGCCGTGTGCGGGAAACCAAGCGCGGTGCGGGGCGCAAATAATTTTTCGAGCGAGGGCTGGCCGCCCGCGTCGATGGTGTAGGCGCTGGCATCGCATTGGTAATAGATGATCAGCAAGGCCGCATAGGTTTCGAGGGCGAGGTGGCTATCGCTGGCACTTTGGCGAATGTGGCAGGCAGTCTCGTCAAGCGTCAGGCGATCGCGGAAGAAGCTTCCCAACGGGTCGCCATCAATGAGCGCCTGCGTCCAGGTGAGCTCTGCCGGTGTCAGTGGTAACACCGGCCCGACATGCGCCAAGAGGGCGACGGTTTTTTCGTGCTGCAGGCGTTTACTGCCGCAACGAATCGCTTCGGGTTTTCCGGCGTCGTGCAGGGCCAGGGCCACGCGCAACGCGGGCCTGCGAATTCCTTCGGGGAGCACCGCGTCGCTGAAATATGTCTCGAACTGTCTCAGCACGTAGCGGGTGTGCACTGCCAATGTGTAGCGCTCCCACACGCCCACATCTTCGTCCCATTCGTGTTGGAGGGTCGGGCCGTCGGGAAAAATGGTCAGTGGGCCCAACGCACTTAAGAGCGTGTCACTTACAAACGGCGTGGCAGCGGCGGCAGTGGCAATGGCCTTTGTGACTGACATGCAGGGCCTCACGGGTTTTTTGGGCCGTTAATTCCGGTGATACGGCTCGCCCTTTAAGATCGTGTGGGCGCGGTAGAGTTGTTCCAAAAGCAGCATCAATGCCATGCGGTGCGGCAGTGTCAGTTTGGAGAGCGCTAAGCTTTCGTGAGCGCGCGCCTTGACGTCTGGATGCAGGCCATCGGCCCCCCCCACCACCAATGTGACTTGCTTGTGGCTGCGCTGCCAGCGTTCAACGCGTTTGGCTAATTCACGGGTGGTGAGCTGCTCACCGCGTTCGTCCATCGTTACGATATGCTCAGCACCGTCAAGGGCCTCAAGGAGGGCCTGACGTTCGGCTGGCCCGCCCGCTTCGGAGAGGCGGGTGAACTTGGTCGGGGTGTAGTGGGTCAAGCGTTCACCGTACAGCTCGGCCGCTTCGCAGAGCGGATCTTTAGCTCGCCGGCCCACCGAGACAATTTGGTAACGCATCTGCGGACGCGCGCGTTAGTTGCTGCGGCGTTGGCGTTTGGGGGTAGCGCTCTTCACGGTGTCGGCGTCACTGAGGCGGGGCACGTCTTTCCAGAGATTCTCCAGCTGGTAGACGTCGCGGGTGAACTGGTGGAAGACGTGCAGCACGACGCTGCCGAAATCCAACAGCGCCCATTGGCCTTCGCGCAGGCCTTCAGAACCGATAGGGCGCACCTTGTCATCCCGCAGCTTGTCGGCCACCGACTCGGCAATCGATTGCACATGGCGGTCGCTGGTGCCGGAGGCAATCACCAAGAAGTCGGTGTAGCTGGAGCGCTCACGCAAATCGAGCACCACGACGTTGAGCGCCTTGATGTCGAGGGCCAACTCGGCCACGCGCAGTGCCAATGCCTCATCGCGAGGTTTGTCGGCCTTTACCGGTTTGTCCGTCTTCAAAGGCTTCGCGATTTTTGCTGCTCTTGCCGGCTTGGCGGCCTTTGTGGCCTTCACCGGCTTCGCGGCTTTCGCGGGCTTCGTGGACTTTTCGGACTTCATAGACTTCTCTGACGTACGTTTTGCCATATCGAGGCCTGCTTACCGTGAACGGTGCTGAACTGGCAAGGCTTCAGGTGTGCGGGGGCTGCCGATTTTTCCGCAGCTTGGATGGGCGGCTAGTTGTCAGCGCCGTCTTCGGGCTCGGCTTCGTCTACCGGCTTGGTTTCGGCGGCAGGTTTAGCCGGCTTGGCCGCGGCGTTGGCGGGGTCCTCATCTAGATGGTCGGCAAAGAAGCTCAGCAGATTCTTGGGACGGGCGGTGCGGCGAAACTCCGCCACGCTCTCGGGCGCTTTGACCGACGCCACTTTGCCGACGTCTTGGATCTCGCTATCAAAGCGGAGTTCCAACTGCGTGGGCCGCACCTGCCGATCGGCGATTTCCAGGCGCCCTGTGATGGAGACCTTCATCAGCACGCCGGTGGCATTGTCCACCCACAAGAAACCACGCAAATCCAGCGGGCGGGCCAATTCGCGCCAGCGCGCGGGCGGCGCCACGGCTCCGGTGGTGGTCGGCAACGGTTCCGGGATCGTGAGTGAATCCGCCGAGTTGGCTGCTAACGTCAGGTTGTAGCGCGTGGCGGCGCGCCCGGCCACTGTCTCGGCGCGGGCCTCGGCCAATTTCAGGCGGGGTTGGAACAACTCGACAGCCTTACGGGCAGAGCTAAACGCCACGTCGGTCCAATTGTTCGCCTCGACATCGCGGCGTGGCTTGTGGCGCAACAACCCTTGGTCTTGGCGCACATACAGCGTGTCTCCCACCAGGTAGACCTCCAACTCGCTGCCAGGGGTGCTTAGCACGACGTGGAAATCGCCCTGCGAGTCCTGGACCACCGTGGAGGTGTCGGTTTGCTCGTACTCCTCGGTGCCGCGGCTGAACACGAAGGTGGAGTGTGCTGTGTATTTTAGCGACGGCAAGCGCGTGGCGGCTTCGCCAAACGGCATATAGAGGACGTGCGCTAGCACGTTGGCATCGGTGGCGAGCTTGTCCACTGCGATGGCGCCGGTGTCGTACACAGGCTTACCACTGCGATGGCTGGTGGGGGTAGGGGGCGTACGACAACTGGCGGCGGCCAGGCCTATGCCTAGGAGTACCAGGATACCAACGCGCGCGTGCGCATGCTTCTTTACGACAGGCCCGTCCGATCGCAACATGGGGGCTCTTGTAGTTGGGCCGCCGAGGCTTTTCAAGGGTTGGGCTCGCCTTGCACGTTCACAGGGGGCATACTAACCTCAAGGTTGGTGGAACAAACGCTGGTGCCGCGCGACATTTGAGCCCGCGCGAAGGCAGCCTGCGACGTTGGAGTCCGTTTTGAACAAGCGAAACCTTTGGGTCGCCCTGGGTGTTGCGGCCATTGTCGGTGGTATTGCCGCAGCGGTGGGCACCGGTGTGGCGGCGTTGGCCTTTTTGCGCGCACGCGAGCGTCCGGCCGAGCTGGCCGTCACCTCCGCAGCGTTAGAGGATGCGTCGGCGTCATTGGATGATGGGCCGATTGGTGGTGGCGCACCGTATGATTTGTCGGCACACCAGACGTTGAGCCGTGTCGTGATCCTCATCAAAGAGAACTACGTCGAGCCGGAGCGCATCAAGCCCTACCCCATGTTCCTCGCGGCGCTCGACTACATCCAGCGTACGGTACCCGAGGTGATGGTGGACGACGCCGAGGCACCCGCGCGCATTAAGGTATCGGTCGGCAGCGAACAACATATCTTCGACCTGGAGCGTTTGGGCGGGCTCGACCAGCTCTGGGAAGTTACGTTGGCGTTACGTGATATTTTCCGCTTCATTCAGTCCAATATTAGCGACGAAGAGCAACAACGCGACATCGAGTACGCAGCCATCAATGGCATGCTCTCGACCCTCGATCCACACTCCGTCCTGCTCAAGCCCGAGAGCTTCGATGAAGTCAAAATGTCCACCCGCGGCGAGTTCGGCGGCTTGGGTATTGTCATTTCTATTCGTGATGGCGCACTGACGATTATCTCGCCGATTGAGGGCACGCCAGCCGCACGTGCCGGTCTTAAGTCCAAAGATCAAATCATCAAGATCGGCGAAGAATCCACCGTGAACATGAGCCTCGAAGAGGCGGTGCAACGGCTGCGCGGCAAACCCGGTTCCAAGGTGAACGTTTGGGTGTTGCGCAAAGGCTGGACGGAAGCGCGGCGTTTTGCGCTCACACGCGCCATCATCAAGATCGAGAGCGTGTCGAGCGAGCTCTTGGCCGACGGCATTGGCTATGTGCACATCAAGAATTTCCAGGCCAACACCTTCGACGACCTAGATTCGCATCTCGACCGCCTGAAAGAGAAGAACGGCAAACCGCTGGCCGGCGTGGTTCTGGATTTGCGCAACAACCCGGGCGGCTTGCTCGACCAGGCAATTCTTATCTCCGACCGCTTCATCGACCGCGGTCCGCTCGTGATCACAGTGGGAGAAGGCAACCGCAAACGGGACGTAAAAAACGCGCACGCTGCCGGCACTGATCTCGATTACCCCATCGCGGTGCTCGTCAACGGTGGCAGTGCCTCCGCGTCGGAGATTGTCGCGGGCGCGTTGAAGAACCACAATCGCGCTTTCGTGATTGGGCAGCAGACATTCGGCAAGGGCTCGGTGCAAGTGCTGTACGACTTTAAAGATCGTTCGGCGCTCAAGCTCACCATTGCGCAGTATCTCACCCCCGGCGACATTTCGATTCAATCGGTGGGGATTGTGCCTGACGTGCAGCTGGTGCCGGCCACTCTCAAAAAAGACCAGGTGCGCCTGTTTGCCGAAGATGACTCGCCGCACGAGAAAGATCTCGACCACCATCTCGATAACTTCTCGGCCAATAAACGCCAAAGTGAAGACGACGATGGCAGCGAAGGATTCGATGTCGCCGATCTAACCAAGCCCTCGACGCGCGTTGTGTACTTGGCACCGGTCGAAGAGGAGCCTCCGGCCGATGGCGAGGACACCGCAGGGGAAGCCGCGCCAGCCGACACCGACAAGTTCAAGTACGACTTCGAGACACGCTTGGCTCACGATGTCTTGGCGGCCACACGCGCACGCGACCGCAAGGGGATCT
>JAKLEG010000109.1 GCA_022703175.1 Myxococcota bacterium
CGCCGCACGCCGTTGTTCGTTAGGCTTCGCGGCGAAAGCGACATCGAAGGCGGCTTGGTACGCAGGCTGCCGTGGTTGCTGGTTTTCCGCGGCGTTGTCGCCACGGGTCTGCTGTTCCTCACGTTGGCCGCAGATCTTGCACAATGGCCGATGGGACACTTGGCGTCGGTGCTCTACGGCGTGGTGATTGGCACGTACGCGGTGGTGGTGCTGTTGGGGCTGCTCTTGAAGGGCGGGCTGTCTGCCACCATTGTCGCCGTGGCTCACCTGGTGACAGCGGTTTTCGCTGCGGTGGTGGTTGTACATGCCACCGGCGGCGTGATGAGCGCCTTTTCTTTCTTGTATTTGCTGGTGATTTTGGACGGGGCGATCATTGGTGGGCGCAGCGCGGCGTTGGCCGTGGCATCGGTAGCGAGCATTGCCTACGGCTTGCAGCTGACCTTGCAGTTATATGGCGTAATCGCGACAGCCATTCGGCTTCCCACGACCTCAGTGGATTACATCAATGCCGCGGTGACACACCTGGCGGCGTTTTACCTGACCGCGTTGCTCGCGGGACAGTTGGCGCGGCAGCTCGAATCGGCGCGTCGAGCCGTGAACTCAGCGCGTACCGACCTGTCGCGCGCGGAGCTGTTTCATAGTGCCGTGATGGATTCGCTGTCGGTAGGTGTGTTGAGCGTGACAAGGAACGGCATCGTGGTGTCCACCAACAAAGCAGGCGCTGCATTGTTGGGGGCCAGCGCTGACGACCTGGTCGGAGCCCCCTTGCCAGACCTCTTGGCCTCGTTTTTCAGAAGCGGCGACGAGCGTTTTGAAACGTTTGTAGACGTGAACGGAAAGCGTCGTTGTTTTGGTGGTGGCCGCTCGGAGGTCGCAAGCGTTGGTGATGAAGGTGGTCAACCGATGACCGCGCTGGTGGTAGAAGACCGCACCGAGGTGAAGGCTCTGGAGGATCGACTGCGCACCCGCGAACGGCTGGCGTCGGTTGGGCAGCTGGCGGCCTCTATCGCACATGAGCTTCGCAACCCATTAGCGGCCATCTCGGGGTCTGTGGAGCTCTTGAGTGGCAGCACCGATCAAGAGCGTGCGAAACTGCAGGGCATTGTGCTGCGCGAGATTCAACGGCTTGAGAAGTTGGTGCAGGACTTTTTGGTCTATGCACGCCCGGCGCCACCGCAGCGACAACCTCTCGATTTGACGCGCGTCCTCGAAGAACTAGCGCAGATGGTACGAGCAGACCTCCAGTGGGCAGACATAAGCCTCGACCTCGACTTGGCCGCGGGGATCGAGCTGGACGCCGACCCGGGTCAGCTCCACCAGGTGCTTCTCAACCTTCTGCGCAACGCCCAGGAGGCTACGCCCGCTGGTGGTGTGGTTCATCTGTCGGCCACCGCCCAATTGGTGGGGTCCCGGCGCGAGGTGCGTCTGCAAGTCCGTGACCATGGCGCGGGCATGCCTCCGGAGGCTCGCGCGCACCTGTTTGAGCCCTTCTTTACCACCAAGAGCCAAGGGACCGGGTTGGGCCTGGCGGTGGTGCATCGAGTCATCGAGGGTCATGGGGGGCGAGTGGAGATGGAAGACGCGCCTGGGGGTGGCACGATGGCCACTGTTATTTTGCCGGCATAACGTGAGAGGTGAGCAGGCGCTACTTTGTTGGAGAGGGTAAAACGTGGCGAACGTCTTGGTGGTGGATGACGAACGTTCGATGCGGGAGTTTCTGCAGATCCTCCTGGAGCGCGATGGCTATATCGTTGCTGTGGCTGACGGCGTGCGGCAGGCGCTCAAGGCGTGTGAACAGGCGAGCCCCGACCTGGTTTTCGTGGATCTGAAGCTCAAGGACGGCAGCGGCATGGAGGTCTTGTCGTGGCTCAGGGAGCATGAGCCCGACGTGCAAGTCATCATGATGACCGCCTATGCGACCACCGAGAACGCGGTTGAGGCGATGAGACAGGGAGCGTACGACTACCAGCTGAAACCGTTCAAAATCGAAGAGACGCGGGTGTTGACGCAAAAGGCGTTGGAAAAGCGGGCCTTGTTGCGGGAGAACCGCGCGTTGCGAGCCCAGCTACGCAATGATGGCGGTTTGGCGCGCATCATAGGCAAGAGCCCCAAAATGGCGGAGGTCGTGACCCTGATTGCCAAGGTCGCGCCAACTCCCGCCAGCATCTTGATCGAGGGCGAGAGTGGTACGGGCAAAGAGTTGGTCGCGCGCGCTATCCATGATTCGAGTGCGCGAGCAGCTGGTCCGTTTGTGGCGGTCAACTGTGGCGCCATTCCGGAGACGCTCATTGAATCGGAGTTGTTTGGTCACGCCGCGGGGGCCTTTACTGGTGCTAACCGCGCGCGGCCCGGGTTATTCGAAACCGCCACCGGTGGGACCTTGCTTCTCGATGAGATCGGCGAGCTGCCGCTGTCGATGCAGGTGAAGCTTTTGCGCGCGCTCCAGGAACGTGTCGTGCGGCGCGTGGGTGAGGAACGTGAGCGTCCCGTGGATGTGCGAATTCTGGCGGCCACCAACAAGGACCTACAGCAGCTGACCCAACAAGGGGGCTTCCGCGAGGACCTGTACTACCGCTTGAACGTGGTGCGGGTACGCCTGCCACCGTTACGCGAGCGGGTCGAAGACATTCCGCTGTTGGCTCGCGCGCTCGTGATTAAATACGGCGAAAGCATCGGCAAAGGCGTGGAGGAGGTGGCACCAGAGGCTCTCCGCGCATTGTCGAACTACGCATTTCCAGGCAACGTTCGGGAGCTCCAGAACCTGATGGAGCGCG
Source organism: Myxococcota bacterium (assembly GCA_022703175.1). Lineage (GTDB taxonomy): Bacteria > Myxococcota > XYA12-FULL-58-9 > XYA12-FULL-58-9 > XYA12-FULL-58-9 > JACRCV01. The sequence goes on from JAKLEG010000109.1 coordinate 2,775, forward strand.
CCGTTATTCTGGCTTCCGGGCACGTCATCCAGTGCCAAGATCTCCCCGAAGAAGTCCGCGGCAATCTGACCGCCGTCAGCGACCCGCTCGCGTTTCCCGATTCAGGGATGGATCTGGAGCAGGCGTTGGAGCGGATTGAGCGAGGCTTTCTAGAAACGGCCATGACGCGCGCGGAGGGCGTCAAAACACGTGCGGCTCAGTTGTTGGGCTTAACCCAGCGTAGTTTGCGCTATCGGTTGCAACGCCGGGGTCTTGCAGGGCCCGAGGCAAACGACCACGAGGATGAGGGCCGTTAGGTCAAGCGAGTGCTTCATGGCGTCGGAGGCAAGCATCTGTAAGGAGAGTCCATCGTTGCGTAGGTGCGCCAAGCGAGTGGTCTTTTTGGTCAACGGTCTGGGCCGTGGGGGTGGGGAACGTCTGCTTGTGGCCGAGATCCAGGAGCTCCGGCGGCGCGGTGTCTCTGTCGAGTTGTTTGTGCTCACACGGCTGGGGGCTTTGGCCGCAGAGCTACAATCGCTAGGGGTCAGCCCCGTGCGGCTAACCTTCGAGGGTGTGCCGCTCCCAACCGGGTGGTGGCAATTCTATCGGGCGTTGCGCCGCGCCGATCTACTTCGGACCTGCTTCTTCTACTCTGATCTGGTGGGTACCTTGTGTGGCCGATACGTGGGCGTTCCTCGGATTGTCTCGTCGCGTCACGACGACGGCTATTGGATGCGTCGCTGGCATAGGCCCTTGGAACGGTGGCTCAATCGGCATTTGGATGCCGTGCTGTGTGTTTCCGAGGCCGTTCGCACGGCGATGCTTGAGCGAGGCTCGGTAGCGGACCACTTGCGCGTCGTGCGACCCGGAATTGAGTTGGCATCTGAGACTGTGCCCGTAGGCGAACGGGAGCGGGTGATTCTATGTGTTGGTCGCTTGGTGCCGGTCAAAAACCACGCCTTGCTCTTGCGAGCGTTCGCAGATCTCCGGCGCCGCGGCGTTGGCCTCGAATGGCGTTTGCAGATTGCGGGCGATGGGCCCGAACGGGCGCGTTTGGCCAACCTGGGGGAGGTCTTGGGACTTGGTGACGCAGTGGAGTGGATCGGGGAGGTGACGCCGGCCGCATTGAGGCGGTTGTATCGGTCGGCAGCCATATTTGCGTTGCCATCCAAATCAGAGGCAGCGCCTTTGAGTTTGATGGAGGCGATGGCGGCAGGACTTCCTGTTGTGGCGTGTCGGGTGGGCGGGATTCCAGAATTTGTTCGCCACGGTATTGAGGGGCTGTTGGTTGCGGCAGCGGAGGCGCCCACCTTTGCTGATGCGCTCGGTCACTATGTTAGCCACCCGGATCAGCGCGCGAGCGCGGGGGGCGCTGCTGCAAAGCGCGCCGCGCAGGAATTCGGTATTTCTCGCTACCTTGAGGAGCTGGTGGGGCAGTGTGATGGGTTGGGGACCGAAGCTTGCGACCTTGGAATTTTTCACGATGCCCATTAGTACCTTGAGCGTTGAGGAACTCCCTGACGGCGCGACGTTGGTCCTCAGTGAGGAGTTTGATGACGATCCCCTGGTGCGGGCACTTCGTGAGCATCGCACAAACGTTCAAGTTATGCGGTTCTCAAAAAGACCGAGCGCGAATGATCCGGAGGTGCTGCCGCGGCACCTTCCGACGGCATACTCAAGATTGCGCTGCTTCGCACACGACACGGTCATTGTGACTGCAGAGTCTCGTTTTCTGTGCCTCCTGGCGTTGGTGCTACCGGCGCGAGCCCGCTTTGTTGTGCAGGAGAGTGGTTTTGTGCCACTCACATGGGAGCGCGCCGGTGTAGACCAACTCACAGCACTTGAGCGCCGCTGGGTGGCCATGTTGCAGCGGCTGCGGGCACCTCTGCCTAAGGGAATGGGCAACGACTATCGCTTCATCACCGACCGATTGGCTGATCTTCAGCCCGGATGGGCGACGCTTAGGGCTTCGGTGTTTGTTCCGGTTTTCAATCGCCGAGAGGTGCTTCGCAAGACCTTGGCTGGGCTCGCACTCCAAGATTATCCGCACGAGTTGTTCGAGGTGGTGATTGCCGACGATGGTTCCAACGACAAACCAGAGGCGCTGCAAGTCGAGTATGCCTCGCGGTTGAGTCTCCGCTTCGTGCGGCAGGAGCACTGTGGCTTTCGTCTAGCGGCCGTGCGTAACCTTGCGGTGGCCGCGGCGTCCGGGCCCGTGGTGGTCAGCCTCGATTGCGACATGTTGCCGCCACCGGGGTTTTTGTCTGCCTACATGCGCTGGTTCCATGTGTACGACGGGCCCCTGATGGTCATAGGCGGGCGGCGCTACGTCGACACGAAGGGCGTCTCGGCTGGCCAGATCTTGGCTGACTTCGGCGTCGTTGAGCGCTTGCCCTATGTCCCCGCGCCGCCCACGGGTCGACTTGCGTTTGCACCCACCGTCGATTGGCGTGAGCCCGAAATCCGGAAAAGCCACGCGATGCGCGACCACGCGGTTCCCTATGCCTTGGCATCGGGGGGAAACGTGGCCTACTGGAAACGCGATGGTGTTGCTGCGGGCGGCTATTGCGAGGCCTTCGAGCAGTGGGGTGGCGAGGATGAAGAGTTCGCCTACCGAATGTATCGGCGGGGGGCGTACTTCATCCCGGAGGCCGGGGCGACGGCCTATCATCAGGACCATTCGGTGCCTGGGGATCGTGAGCAGGACCGATCTCGCAGTCGGGCACTGCTCGCGAGTCGTGTGCCCCACTACCGTAGTTACGCCCCGCAGGCACCGCGGGAGGCGCCCAAGGTTTCGATCTACATCCCGGCATTCAATGCTGAGCGTTGGATTTGTGAGGCGGTCGATAGCGCTTTGGCTCAGACGGTAACGGACCTCGAAGTTTGCGTTTGCGATGACGGCTCGACGGACCGGACGACTGAGGTGCTCGCGGAATGCTACCACCTCGAACCTCGCGTGCGATGGTTCACCCAGCCTAACGGCGGGACCCCGGCCGCGGCACGCGCAGCCATCGAGTGTTGTCGTGGCGAATTTCTGCTGGGACTCGACGCCGATGACCGATTGGCGCCCAATGCCGCGAGTGTGTTGCTGAAATGCCTAGAAAGCGACCCTCGCTCTTCGCTGGCCTACGGTGGCTATCGCCTGGTCGATGCCACGGGACGTCTATTGAGAGTGGTGCCGGCACATCCGTACGACCGGGCACAGCATCTCACCGTGAACCTTGTGTCGCCGCCGCGGATGATGCGCAGTCGCGACTACTACCGTGCTGGTGGTTACGATTGCCGTGTTCCATACGCAGAGGATTTCGACTTGTTTCTGAAGGTGTCAGAGCAAGGATTGGTGCGGCATACCCATAAAATTCTTTATGACTATCGCTGGTATTCAGAAAACAAATCACAGAGTTGTCGGGCAGAGGTTGTGCGCGACCACCAAAAGGTCGTTGAGGCAGCACTGCAGCGTCGCGGTCTGAGGGGGCGAGTGGTGTGCCGTGACCGAGCAGGACGAATACAGGTAGACCTCGAACTGGACCGAGACCCTTCGCTAGGGTTGCTCGGGGTGCTGGAACAACGTTGGCAACTCTGGTCGCCACCTCAGCCTCGGGCGTTAGTGCGGCGCGGGGCGCGGAAGCTTTTGGGGCGCATTTTCGGACGCTAGCGTGGCCGGCACGATGGGGCAACGCTTGTGTTGGGGCACAAGCAGCATAAGCCATTGGGCTAGCGCCACGTCCGGGTTGTAGGCAGCAACCAGGCGTCGTTGATTGGCTCGGCCCAGTTGTTCCCGGAGCTCGCGATTCAAGATGAGCCGCTCAAGAAGGGTTTGCAGCTCGGTTGCATCGCCACACTGGAAGAGGAATGGCGCGCCAGCTTCACCCACCAACTCCGCGATACCTTCAATGCGAGTGCCAATCACCGGGAGCCCGGCCTGCATGTATTCGAGAACGCTGTTTGGGCATCCTTCACTGCGCGATGACAGCAGCCCGACATCACATTGAGCAATCAGCGCCTGGGTTGCATCGGGGGCAAGGCCACCGTGATGTGTCACAAAGCCGTGCAGATCTAGGTGGCCGACATCTTGATGGAATTGCTGTTCTTGGCCAACGCCTGGGAAGGTGCCGGCCACGTGGAGATGGCAGGTGACACCGCGGTCTTTGAGGAGTCGTAGGGCTTGCAAAACAGTGCTGAGGTCCTTCTCAGGGAAGAGATTGGCGACGTGCACAAGTTGGCAGGTGTGATCGGTGGGTGGGGCGGCTTTGGACACCGACGACGGGGTGACGAAGTTCTGAACCAAGTGCACTGCGGTGCGCGGCAGGTGAAAGGTGTCGCTTAGAAATCGACATCCAGGTGCGGAATTGGCGACGAACACTGGGCGGGCGCGGGTGATCTGCCGCACCAGAAACTCAGAATACTCAACGCCTGCGGCGTCATAACCGCCACGGTGGTTCCAAAGGGTCACCGCGGCGCCGAGTTGGTTGCGACATAAGGCGGCAAGGGTCGACGGCAGGAAGGTGAACGGAACCAGTACGTCGAAACGGCCAACGGGTAATGTCTGGGCCAGTGTGGCAACTTGGCGCCGCCACTCCAACGCCCGGCGCAATCGGGTCCTCAGGCCTAGCCGTTCCCCGACCTTTCCCCAAACCAGGTCGGGAACTACAGGTAATTCGCGGCACCGAATGCCGATGTCGCTAAGCTCCTGGCGAAACGACGCATTGGCATTTGGAGTTGCAAAGGCCCACGCTTCAACCTCGTGACCAAGGGAGACCAGCCGACGGGCAAGAAGTGCCCCCTGTTTCTCGGCGCCGCCATGGGTGAAGTAGGGGAGGAATATCAGAACTTTCATGGCTCGTGGTGCTCGGTTGGCCGCTAGGGTGAGGTGAGCATCCGGTGTTCGCATTGGGAGGCATCTGGAAGATACGGAATGTTGCCCAGCGTCCGATGCCGACTCTTCACTACAAGTGGTCCGTGGCGGGTGAGCCACACGACGTGTTCGAGGGAGCCCCGGCGGGTGATCTTGAAGTTCCAGTGATAACTGCCGTTATCGAGCAACAGCGGCGCGACCGAAAAACGCAGGAGTTGCCTACCCTTACAAAGTCCCAACGGGCTTGGGTGCCGGCTCGAATGCCAACACATCACCGCTTGTTCATAGGCGTTGGTGGCCGTGAACGAAATGAGAATCTCCGGCAAGTCGGCGTCGCAAGTGATCTCCGCCTCGACGGTAAGCTGGCCTTGGTAGCCAACCTCGGCTGGCAAAATCCGCACTTCGGCTGCCACAACGGGTGCATAGCATTGGTGGGTGGTGCCACCATCGCTTGTGGTGGCTTGCCGTTGTGCGTTGGCGTCATGGTACGCCGCGATGCCCTCGACGGGCTCATGGAAAACGGTCATGGCGCCACCATCCATCAGCGCCAGACTTGAGGCGGTCTGCGCGATGGCATCCATGTTGTGCGACACCAAAATGACAGCAGCATCGGTCATCAACTTGTTGATACGGTGGTAGCACTTGTGTCGGAAGTTCGCGTCACCAACGGCTAGGACCTCATCCAAAATGAGAATCTCGGGTTGCAGCGTGGTCGCAATCGCGAAGCCCAAGCGTACAGTCATGCCCGAGCTGTAGGTTTGCACCGGCGAGTCGATGGCGGCTTCGAGCTCGGCAAAGGCGACGATCTCGTCGAAATGTCGGCCCGTCTCGGCCTTCGTGAGGCCTAACACTGCGGCATTAATGTAGACGTTCTCACGTCCGGTGAGGACGGGGTTGAAGCCTGCGCCCAACGCGATGAGCGCACCCACGCGCCCGCGCATTTCGATGCGCCCGGTGTCAGGTTTAATGAGTCCATTCAGCATGCGCAGCAGCGTGGTTTTGCCTGCACCGTTGCGGCCGATGAGCCCTAAACACTCGCCCCGGCCCAACTCGAAGTTGACGTCCCGTACGGCCCAGAACTCGTCGGTGCGTAGTTGGCTATTATCCCCATGGCGGCGACCCAGAAGCTCGCTGCCCAAATCTTGCATCCCGTACCAGAGCGACCGCTTCAGGCTGCGACAGAACTTCTTTGAGACGTTCTCGACCTTGATGAGGGGATCACTCATGACGCACTCATCTTTTCGATCAAAATCGGCATAGCGGCACGATAGATGACCCACATTAGGAACAACACCAGCACGGTGCCCAGGTTGACAAGGCCGAACGCCACAAGATCGGTGCCGAGGGAACCTGTTAGCCAGGCACGGGCCGTCTGGATGAGCGGTGTGACCGGGTTAATGCGGAAAATGGTCGCGGCGATCCCTTGGGCAGGAATCGGAAAGACCACCGGGGTGAGATACATCATAAACTGCATCGCCAGCGGAAAAGTCTTGCCGATGTCGGTGTAAAGCAATCCGACCGGGGTTAAAAACAGGCCCACAGCGGTTCCTGCGAAGACCAAGGTCATCACCGCTACTGGTAGCAGGAACAAGTAGCCGCTGGGTTGGACGCCCAAGAATAGGAGCGCAGGCAAGAGTACCACAACCTTGATCGCCGCGTTGAAAAGGGTCTGGTAGATGCCTGAGACAATAATGGCCTCGCGGGGGAAATTGATCTTCGCGAGCATCGGCTTGGCGGCGGTCGTCAGCTGCAGCGGGGCATTGGCGGCTTCCAGGAAAATCGCCCACAGCATCGTGCCGGTAAAGACATAGTTCGGGTAGGGCATCTCGGTGTCGCGAATCAACACCACACCGCTGGCGTTGGCGAACAACCAAATGAGGGCGTTGGCGACCGGGAGAGCAAAAGCCCACAACAAGCCCAGCGCGGCCTGCCGGTATTGGGCACTGATGTCGCGTACCGCGAGCCGCCAGGCCAACTCCCTCCCTGACGAAAGGTCACGAAACATTGCGCCGACGAGACGCAGCGGCTGGCGGAGCGATGAATCCGGGGTGTAGATGGCAAAGGAGGGGGAGGCCGTTCGTTTCATCTGTGCTGGTCGCCACCTAGGCAATACGCTTGAGAGTATAGTCCCGTGGATCGCACAAGCGTATGGCAATTGCGAGGTCTTTGGTGATGGGCGATACACTGTTGCCATGTCGGTGCCTATCAACCTCGTCCACGTCATCACGATGCTAGAGCTGGGGGGCGCGCAGCGGGCGACGCTGGTTCAGGTGGCAAAGTCTCGTCAACCGTGGAACCGACGTTTCCTGGTCGCGGGTGTCGGCGGCATGCTGGACGGCGAGGCGCGCAACCTTGCTGGCGTAACCACTCTGTTCGAACCGGCTCTGGGCCGCGCCATTGTGCTCCGCCAAGATGCGCAGGCGCTTGCCCACCTGACGCGCACCTTGCTTGCGCTCAAACGCAGCCATCCGCACGAGCGTTTCCTTGTTCACACGCATAGCTCTAAGGCAGGGATCTTGGGTCGCTGGGCTGCCCGCCTCGCGGGCGTTGAGCGCGTGGTGCATACGATCCACGGCTTTGGGCACCATCCCAGGCGGCCGGGGTATTGGCCACTTAGAGGCGTGGAGATGCTCACTGCGCGCGCGACCGATGGGTTTACCGCCGACAGCGAGGCCAATTTGGTTCGGGCGCGCGCCGAAGGGCTACTCACCGCTCGGCATCGTGCACGTGTGGTCCGATGTGGTACCGACTTGGCGGCATATTCACGACCGAACCGGTTGCGCGGGGTGGTGCGCTCGGAGCTCGGTATTCCAGCCGCGGCCCGGGTGGTCCTAAACCTGTCATGTTTGAAACCGCAGAAGGCGCCGCTGGACTACGTGCGCGCGGCCGCTTGGGTGCTTGAGAGGCGGCCTGAGAGCGTCTTCTTGCTGGCTGGCGACGGTGAATTGCGCGCTGACGTAGAATCGTTGGCGCAGCTCTTGGGAATTGCCGACCGCTTTCGCGTGTTGGGCTGGCGGCAAGATGTCGCCGATTTGCTCCACGCAAGCGACCTCTTGGCGCTGACCTCGTTGTGGGAGGGTCTGCCGCAAAGCTTCGCGCAGGCGATGGCGGCGGGCCTACCGATTGTGGCCACCGATGTGGACGGTGCGCGGGAGGCCATTGCTGACGGCGAGAATGGCTGGCTGGTGCCGGCGGGAGACTGGCGGCTCTTGGGACAGCGCGTCTTGGCGTTGCTCGCAAATCCCGCGCAGTGTCAGGCCATGGGCGAGGTCGGGCGACGTCGCGCCGAACCTTTCTCCGAGACACAGATGTTGCTCGACCTGGATGCCTTCTACGCCGAGGTATGGGCCGCTGGCGGCACCGGAGCAGGGCAGGCATAAAGTAGCCAGAGCAACACGCCCAAAAACAGGGCGGCTTCGAAGCTGAGCAGCCAAGCCGCAGCCTGCCACGTGACGAGCACGATCGCGATACCACCCACCACCCCGATGAAGGCGAGTGAGTAGGCGAACAAGAGCACTTTGAGTGGTGAGAAGCCGCGCGCTCGCAAGCGCAAGGCCATGTGGTCGTGGCTGCCATGGAAGGGCGACACGCCATGCCCAAGCCTGGCAATCACGAGCAACACGGTTTCCATGATCGGTACTGCCAACATCAACACTGGTGCTGCGAGCGCCAAATCATTTCGGCTCGTGTACTGCCCCACCATGGCCAGCGCCGCCAGCATAAAGCCAATAAATAGGCTGCCTGCGTCGCCCAGATAGATGCGCGCTGGTGGTTCGTTGTAGCGCAAGAAGCCCACCAACGAGCCAGCCAGTGCGAGGGTGGTGACAGCAATCACGGTGTCGCCGTTGATGGCCGCAACGATGAAGAGGCCCAACGCCGAGATGGCGGCGACGCCGGTCGCCAGGCCATCTGCAACATCCACAAGATTGATCGCATTGGTGATGCCCACGAGCCAAAACACTGTGAGCGGCAGGGTGACCGTAAACGGCAAGATGGCGATGTCGATGGTGATGCCACTTTTTATCATGACCCACGCGGCCAGGAGTTGGCCGGCAAACTTGAGCCGGGGGGTGATGACGCGCAGGTCGTCGAATAAACCCAGCATCGCGAGCATGGTGCCGCCCAAGAGCAAGCCCAACAGACGATGCGACAACTCGAACACCATCGAGAGGGTCAACAAAAATGCCAAATAGACGGCAATGCCACCGAGGTACGGAACCGGCGCCTGTTGTTGCTTCAGGTGGCCATCGGGGTGGTCCAGCACGCCGAAGCTGAGGGCTCCCTGTCGGACGAAAGGGGTGAGGTAGAGGGCGAGGCCTAGGCTTAATACCAGGGTCGCGGCATAGTGGAGGGCTATCAGCATCGATTAGAGCCCGCGCCGACGGGAGAAGATCCACGCGGCCAAGGTCAGCGTGGCCGCCGCATAGCACAAGGCGTAACTGCTGCCGAGCGCGACGTAATGCGCTGGTACCGGCAGGTCATTGGCGACCTGGGTGCGCAGGGACAGCCGCTCTAGATCGGGCAGCAGGTAGTAGAGCAGGCGAACCCACATGCCAGAGGCGTCACCGTGCTCCATCATGCGCTCCGATAGCCGCAACAGGTCGCCCGCAAGGTTGCCGGCCACGACCAGGCCGCCGCCAAAAGCCGCCGCGATAACCGGGCTGCTGGCGCTGGAGAATAACACTCCCACGGCGGTGACCAGTTGCATCTCCATCAGGGTCAGTGCCCATGCGCTCCACGCCGCTGTTGGGACCGGCGAACCAAAAGCGACCGCCGTCAGCAACGTGGCCACCACCATCACCGACGCGACCACTGCCGTGGCGAGCGAAATTCCCAGATATTTCCCCACAATAAGGGCAGTACGCGGGATCGGTCGGGCCAAAATCGGATAGGCCGTTTTGCGCCGCAGGTCGCCTGAGACCATGGCCACGGCGAGGCTTAGCGCAATGATGTTGCCCAGGCCGCTGGCAGCGGCGAGCCCCACATCCAATATGAGTCGAGCTTGCTCGCCAAACGACACCGAAGCCGCCGCGACCGAAATCCCCACCAACGCCAACGCGAACAAGGCCCCAAGTATTAGCAGCCGACTACGGATGGCTTCGAGCCAGGTGCCCCAGGCCAATACCAGCACGCCTATCAAGGTCTGTTTCATGGGCGCGGCTCCGCAGCCTTGGCGGCGACTTCGGCAACGAGGAGTTGTTCCAGCGACGGCCTGCGCGCGATCATGCCGCGCAGCTCGCCGCCTCGCGCGCGGATGCGGTCCGCCACTTGGTTGGCACAGGTGATATCAGCGCAGGTGAGCACCCACTCGTCGCCTCGGGGGGTTGCACGCAGCACCTGAGCTCGAAGCTCACCCAGGATTTCGAGTTGTATCGGTCCGACCGTCAACTCCACATCCAGCAACGCGTTGCCAATCAACTCGGCCACTCGGCCAACCTTGCGGGTTTCGCCGCGCACAATCATCGCGACGCGATCACAAAGCGCCTCGACATCTGGGAGAATATGCGTGGAGAAGAAGACCGTTTTGCCAGCGGCCCGCAATTGCACCATCAACTCACGCACGTCGTGCCGACCGAGGGGGTCGAGGCCGCTCATCGGTTCATCCAAAATCACGAGCTCCGGATTGGCCACGAGCGCCTGGGCCAGGCCCGCGCGTTGCAGCATGCCTTTGGAGTACGTGCGCAACCGCGAGTGACGTGCCTCGGTGAGGCCTACGAGACCCAGCGCTTGATCCACGGCGCGTCGCGTGTCTCGGTAAGAAATGCCTCCCAGAAGCGCATGTTGGGAAACCAGCTCCGCCGCTGTTAGATGCTCCGGAAAGTAGGCTTGTTCCGGCATGAAGCCGATGCGCGCTCGAACGGCGGCTTCGGTAGGAGCGCGGCCGAACACCTGAATGCTG
>JAKLEG010000011.1 GCA_022703175.1 Myxococcota bacterium
TGGCTGCCGAGTACGTGGATCGAATCTCCAACGGCAATATCCCGCCTAAGATCACCGACAGCTACAACGGCGATTTCAACGAGATCAAAAACAACCTGAACAAGTGCATCGATGCCGTGAACGCGATGACCGCCGATGCCCAGGTGTTGGCGAAGGCCGCGGTAGAAGGCCGTTTGGCGACCCGCGCCGATGCCAGCAAGCACCAAGGCGATTTCCGGCGCATCGTCCAGGGCGTGAACGACACGTTAGACGCGGTGATTGGACCGCTGAACGTGGCCGCTGAGTACGTGGATCGAATCTCCAACGGCAACATCCCACCCAAGATCACCGACACCTACAACGGCGATTTCAACGAGATTAAGAACAACCTTAATAAGTGCATTGATGCCGTGAACGCGATGAGCGCCGATGCCCAGATGTTGGCGAAGGCCGCGGTGGAGGGTCGCTTGGCCACCCGCGCCGATGCCAGCAAGCACCAAGGCGATTTCCGCAAGATTGTCCAAGGTGTGAACGACACGTTGGACGCCGTGATTGGGCCGCTGAACGTGGCTGCCGAGTACGTGGATCGAATCTCCAACGGCAATATCCCGCCTAAGATCACCGACAGCTACAACGGCGATTTCAACGAGATCAAAAACAACCTGAACAAGTGCATCGATGCCGTAAACGCGATGACCGCCGATGCCCAGGTGTTGGCGAAGGCTGCGGTCGAGGGGCGCTTGGCCACCCGCGCCGATGCCAGCAAACACCAAGGCGACTTCCGCAAGATCGTCCAGGGTGTGGACGACACGCTGGACGCGGTGATTGGGCCGCTCAACGTCGCGGCGGAGTACGTCGATCGCATCTCGAACGGCAATATCCCGGCGAAGATCACCGACAACTACAACGGCGACTTCAACGAGATTAAGAACAACCTTAATAAGTGCATTGATGCCGTGAACGCGATGAGCGCCGATGCCCAGATGTTGGCGAAGGCTGCGGTCGAGGGGCGCTTGGCCACCCGCGCCGATGCCAGCAAACACCAAGGTGACTTCCGCAAGATTGTCCAAGGTGTGGATGACACGTTGGACGCGGTGATTGGGCCGCTCAACGTCGCTGCCGACTATGTCGATAAGATCTCTGGCGGCAACATCCCGCCGAAGATCACCGACAGCTACAATGGCGATTTCAACGCCATCAAGAACAACCTGAACAGGTGCATCGACGCCGTCAATGCGATGAGCGCCGACGCCGAGATGCTTGCCCAGGCCGCAGTGGAAGGTCGTCTAGCCACCCGCGCCGATGCCGCCAAGCACCAGGGCGACTTCCGCAAGATCGTGCAAGGTGTCAACGACACGCTCGACGCGGTGATCAAGCCGATCAACGAAGCCGCGGCGGTGGTGGAGCGAATTGCTGAACGAGATCTGACCGCGCGCGTACATGGCGACTACAAGGGCGACTTGGCCCTCATCAAGAACAACATTAACCGGATGGGCAAAGACCTGTGCTTAGCGATGGGTTCGATTGCCCAGAACACCCAGGTTTTGGCCAGCGCCTCCGAAGAGCTCGCGGCGGCTGGCACACAAATGAGCGGCAACACTGAACAGACCCTCTCCCAGGCGAACGTCGCGTCAGCGGCGGCGGAGCAAGTCAGCCGCAATACTCAAGTGGTGGCGACCTCCACCGAGGAGATGGGTTCGAGCATCAAGGAGATCGCCAAGAACGCCAGCACCGCGGCGCAGGTGGCCTCTCAAGCGGTGAAGATGGCCAGCACCACCAACACCACGATCTCGAAGCTCGGCACCAGCAGCCAAGAGATCGGCAACGTCATCAAGGTGATCACCTCGATTGCGCAACAGACCAACCTGTTGGCGCTCAACGCCACCATCGAGGCGGCGCGCGCGGGCGAAGCAGGCAAGGGCTTCGCGGTGGTGGCCAACGAGGTGAAGGAGTTGGCCAAGGAGACCGCCAAAGCCACCGAGGATATCAGCCAAAAGATCGAGGCAATTCAGGGAGATACCCAAGGTGCCGTAGATGCCATTGGACAGATTGTGACCATCATCAATCAGATCAACGACATCCAAAGCACCATCGCCACCGCGGTGGAGGAACAAACCGCGACCACCAACGAGATCCAGCGCAACGTCTCTGAAGCCGCCAAGGGCACCGCTGAAATCGCCGAGAACGCTACCAAGGTCGCGGTCGCGGCACAGGGCACCAAGACCGAAGCCGATAACACCGTGCGTGCAGCCGGTAGCCTGTCCAAGATGGCCTCAGAGCTGCAAGCCATGGTGGGTGGCTTCCGCACTGAGCAAGGCTTGGAATCGAGCCTAGGGAGGCGCGGCGCTAATGGCAGCAATGGCCATGCAACCCCAGCTCAACCTCCCACCTTCTCCTAAAGAAGAGATTCAACCCTCGCCTGCGGACAAGTTGGGATCCACAATGGCGTTCACCTACTTTTTTCGTGACGAGCCGATCCTGACGATGATCGGGGAGGTGGTTGTGCCCGCGCTGTCCGGGAGTCGCTACCTCGACGTTTGGGATGCTGGGTGCGCCATGGGACCTGAGCCATATTCGCTGGCGATCACGATCCGCGAACGGATGGGCAAGTTCGGCTTTCGCAACGTGCGGGTCTTCGGCAGCGACATTGATGAGTCCGGCGCCTTTGGCAAAACCATTGAGGCAGGCATCTATTCGGATGAGGAGACGCAGCGCATTCCACGCCCGATATTCGCGCGCTATTTCGAAGCCCACGGCACCGCGGGCCAATATCGGCTGGTGGAAGAGATTCGCAACACGGTGACCTTCCGGCGCCACGATCTGCTCTCCTTCGCGGCCTTCCGCGAGGGCTTCGGCCTGGTGGTTTGCAAGAATGTGCTGCTGCACTTCACCGCTGCCGAACGCGTGAAGGTGGTACGCATGTTTCACCAGGCGTTAATACCCGGAGGATTTTTGGCCCTCGAACAAACCCAGACACTGCCTGAGGAGCTCAAGGCACACTTCAACCAAGTCGATGAACGCGTGCAGCTCTTTCGCAAACGTCCAGAGGGCTTACGCTAGAGGGGTAGGAGGGGACCAAGAGAATGCGCGCATTGATCGTCGATGACTCGACCGCGACCCGGTTCATTTTGAAGAGCATTCTAAAAGAGATCGGCTTTGCGACGGTGGAAGCCAACAGCGGCGCCGCGGCGTTGCACAAACTCACCGAAGACAGCCACTTCGAGCTGGCGTTGGTTGATTGGAACATGCCGGAAATGAACGGATATGAGTTCGTTGTCGCGGTGCGCCAAGTGTCGACCTTTGCCAGCCTGCGTATCCTGATGGTCACCTCTGAAACCGATGTAGAGCAAATCACTAAGGCGATCGAGGCGGGCGCCAACGAGTACCTGATGAAGCCGTTCACCAAAGACGCAATTCGCGACAAGCTGCAAATGCTGGGCTTTGATGTGGGGACTCATGCCTAAAACACGCGTCCTGGTCGTCGACGATGCGGTGGTGGTGCGCCGCATGGTCGCCGATGCTATCGCCGACGACCCCGACATGGTGGTGGCGGGCGTGGCTGCGAATGGCAAGATCGCCCTGCAGATGCTCGACCAGGTGCAACCCGATGTGGTGATCCTGGATGTTGAGATGCCGGAGATGGATGGCCTGCAAACTCTGGCCGAGCTCCGCAAGACCCGCCCGCGCTTGCCGGTGTTGATGTTCAGCACGCTCACCAAGCGCGGCGCAGCCATCACGATCGACGCGCTGTCACTGGGCGCCAGCGACTACATTGCCAAACCGAGCGCCTCGGGTCCGCCAGAACAGACGCTGGCAGAAGTCCGTCAGAACCTCCTACAGAAGATCCGCGCGTTGTGTCCCAAACAGAGCGTCGCCTCCCCGCCGCCCAAGCGAGACACTGCTCAACTGATCCGCACGGCGTTACCGCACGTGAATGTGGCGCCCGACTTGGTCGCCATTGGCGTCTCCACTGGCGGACCCACGGCACTGGGAGAGATCATCCCGCGTTTGCCGGCCAACTTGCCGGTGCCGGTGCTGATCGTGCAGCACATGCCCGCGTTGTTTACACCGCTGTTGGCGGAGCGGCTTGGCCTCAAGGCCAAACTCAAGGTGGTCGAAGCCAAAACCGGCATGACGGCCGACGCCGGCGTGGTCTACATCGCCCCCGGTGACTACCACATGGAGGTATTGCGTGTCGGGCGAGTGTTGCGCTTGGGATTGCACCAAGGCCCACCTGAGAACTCCTGCCGTCCGTCGGTGGATGTGATGTTCCGGTCGGTCGCCACCAACGTCGCCAGCCGCACGCTCGCCGTGATCCTCACGGGCATGGGCCAAGACGGCCTGTTGGGATGTGAGCGAATTCGCGAGATGGGAGGACGCATCTTCGCGCAAGACAAAGAATCTAGCGTGGTTTGGGGGATGCCGGGCTTCGTCGTCCAGGCGGGCTTGGCCGACCGCGTGCTGCCGCTCAGCAGCGTGGCGGATGCCATTGTCCAGGCTGTGATGGAACACCGGATCGTCGCGACTCGCGCTATCCCGGCGGTGCGCTAAGCCATGCTCGCCTCTCCCGTCAGCTTTGACTTCGACTATCTGCGGCGGATCGTGCGGGAGAAGACGGCGATCGTGTTGGAGGCCGAAAAGGTCTATCTGGCCGAAGCCAAGCTGGGGCCGATCGTACGTCGCTCAGGAAGCGCCAGCCTGACCGACCTGTTGCGCGATCTGCGTAGCCAACCCTGGGGCGCCACCCACCAACAAGTGGTGGAGGCGATGACCAACAACGAAACCTCGTTTTTCCGCGACCTGTATCCGTACGAGGCCTTGAAGAACCGCATGCTCCCGGAGCTCCTCACGAAACGCGCTCATGTGCGAGAGTTGAACATCTGGAGCGCCGCCAGCTCTTCAGGTCAAGAAGCCGCCAGCATCGCGATGGTGATCCGCGAAAATTTCCGCGCGCTGGACGGTTGGAAGATCCGCATTTTGGGTACGGATATCGCCGCCGAGATGGTGAATCGCTGCAAAGAGGGTCTATTCGCCCAGCATGAGGTGAACCGAGGTCTGCCGGCACAATACCTGGTGAAATATTTCGATCGCGTCGGCCTCCACTGGCGCTTGAAGCCGATCTTGAGCGAGATGATGGAGTTTCGCCAGATGAACCTCTCGGCCTTGTGGCCCAACCTGCCCACGATGGACATCGTGTTTTTGCGCAACGTGCTCATCTATTTCGATGTCGACACCAAGCGCACCATTCTGACGCGCATGAAGAGCATGTTGCGCCCCGACAGCTACCTGCTGTTGGGCGGCGCCGAGACCACCCTGAACATCGTCGACGACTACGAGCGCGTCGATTTTTCAAAGTTCGATGCGTATCGGCTCAAAAACCGGAGCAGCAAAGCATGACTGTAAGCAATCAGATCTTGCACGAGTCCTTCGACGGCATCTGCCAATCGATCATTGGCACCCATGCCGCGCCGCTGCCTAACCCCAACAAGATCCCGGCCGACGACATCACCTTTTCGGCGTGCGTACAGTTCGTCGGTAAGTGGGAAGGTGCGGTGATCGTGCAGTGCGGTTACCCGGTGGCGCGACTGTTCACCTCCAAGATGTTCATGCAAGAACCGGACACCGTAACGATTGAGCAGGTGCGCGACGTGATGCAGGAGGTGGCCAACATGCTGGCCGGCAACATCAAGCCGCTGTTGCCCGATACCTGCAAACTGTCGTTGCCGACGATTGTCGATGGCCGCGAGGTCACCTTAACCATCCCCGATACGCGGCCGATTAACGCCGCAGGCTACCTGCTGGAAGGCGCCCCGGTGAACGTCATTCTACTGGAGAAGAGTCGCGCATCTGCGCCCATGTAGTCACCACCAGTTCCCGACTATGATCCGCAACTCCTGCCTCGTTGCAGCGATAACTATTGCATTGCAACAACGCATGGAGATCGCCATGGGCATTCGCTCAACTACAGCCGCTTTGCGCTCCGCCAAACCCCAACCGGCGCCCACCCCGTTGGTGGGACGCGAATACAAAAGCTCGAACGTGCATGGCACAATCTATGATTTCCAAGCCTTCCTCAGGCAGGAAGTCGGCGTGCCGGCCTCTGAGAAAACGCTCAAGTTGATCCATCACACGACACAACAATGGGCTCCTTCAGGGAAATTCGAGCCCATCTGCGACCACGCAGGCGGTTATAGTCTTTTCCGCGAGGGCTTCTACACATCCACCGAGCCCTTGCCTTTTTATGGCCCTTTGGAATTTGAGCTCGGCCTGCCTATCGCCAAGCTCGCCGGGAAAGAGATCATCGAAGTCCCCTACCTCAGCCTGCCAAGTGATTTTAAAATGCCCAATGGGGTAAACGTGCTGGTCACCCGGCCACCTGGCAAAGTCTTCATCATCTTCAAGCCTGGCTCTGGTGACTGGGTCAACAAGATTGCCACCCGATCCGAGTTTGATAAACCAGGGGACCCTTGTGGCTGGAATGCTGACACATTCAGTCGGTAATTGCGCAGGGTCAGTTGGTGTCGCCATCGCGGCGCCTATGGAGTTGTTTATGTCGTTGTCCAGAGTTGTTCTTATCGTCGCATCTCTTCTGTGGGTACCTGTCGCTTGCACCACCGATGGTTCCAGCACCCCTGCCGGGGGCGACAGTCTCAACGCTGGCGACACCGATGTCGGCGGCGATAGCACGATGGGCGATCTGGGCCACACAAGTGATGCGGAACACAGTGATCTCGACCTGGGTGACAGCGCTGCCACCGATGGCATGGGCAGCGATAGCGACCAACTCAGCGACACCGACCCAGCCGATAGCAGCCCCGGCGACAGCCAGGTCGGCGATGACGACCTGACGCCGCAGGGACCGAACGTGCTGGTCAACGGCAGCTTCGAAATGTGGGCCAGTGGTCTGCCAGTAGATTGGCTGGGGACCACCACGAACATCCCCGAGGAATCGGTGGTCCGCTACGACGCCGCGATGCATGACGGCGTGTTCGCCTGCCAATTGCAAAACACCGACAGCAATCACGTACGCTTTACCACCGCCGCGATGTCGCTTGCGGCCGGCCGTTACACTTGCAGCTACTGGGTGTTGGGAGGTGGTGAGATCCGCAACAGCTACTACGATGGCGACTATGCCAGCTACGTTCCGGCAGGCTACACGCTGATCGACGACAGCGGTTGGCAGCAGATCCGCTACAGCTTCAACGTCGCCGCCGACATTGTGAATGTGTTCGAGTTGATCTTCTCGGTGCGCAACACCAACCCCGACATGAACCACCTGGTGATCGATGACGTGCGCTGTACCCGCGAGGTTGAGCCTTGCGACGCCGTGACCTGCGAGAGCTGGGAGAGCTGCGATCCAACGTCCGTCGCCTGCGTGCCCAACCTTGGTCGCTGCAACCTGCTTAGCGACTGCGAAGAATGGCAGGTGTGCGATGCCACGAACAACTGCGTGCTGGCCTCAGAGCGCTGCGAAACCCTGAGCGATTGCGGCGACCCAACACCTGTGTGCGACGTCAACAGCCATCTGTGCATCGCGGGCGACCCCTGTGCCGATGTGACCTGCGTGGAACACAAGGAATGCAATCCAACGGATGGCAGTTGCGTGCTAAAAGCCGGCCGCTGCCAAACCACCGCCGATTGCAACGGGGCGTTGCCAGTTTGTCTTGCTGCCACGCGCACGTGCGTCGCTATCGACAATGCCGCCAATGTCGTACCGAATGGCAGTTTTGAGCTTTGGGAAGAGGTGTCGTTCGTACCGGGCGGGACCGTTTACAACCTGCCGATCGATTGGTACCACCAAGATGGCCTGACCTCACCACCCGATACCGAGATTCAAGCCACGGCCGTGCACGCCTACACCACCTCCGCCCACGATGGTGTGACGGCCCTACAGCTCGTGTACACCAACACCTCCAACGCCCCGCGCTTCGTATCGGAGGCGTTCACCGTGGTGCCTTCGGTGGCGTACTCGTGTGGTTTGTGGGTGCGAGGCCACGGTAGCTATTGGATCCGCACTTACTGCGGCGGGTTCGGCCCAGGCTCTCCAACCTTCGTGCCGATCGACTCCACCAGCTGGCAGCGCGCGACCTTCGCGATGAAGAGCACCACAGGCACATCGCAATGCGTGGTGGTTCTCTATCCGAGCAGCACCATGGCAGACAAAGACCACTTGCAGTTCGACGAAGTCGTCTGCAGTCGGGAGAATCCGTAGCGGTTACGCCACCGGATGGTCTTTGCGGAAGCGCTTCAGGCGCTCTTCCAGCATCGGAAACTGTTCGCGCTTGGTGAGCGACGTGCACGCGCGCAGACCCTCGGTGTGTTCGCTGCCGGTGATGCCGAGCGTGATGGCGCTGATGCCGTAGTGAACCAACTCTGAGAGCAGCTCGCCACCGCTTAAGCCCGGGTACGAGAAGGTGAAGTAGAAGCCGTCGGCCACGGGCTCTTCCAAGTCTTTGTCGTACACGATCTTGAAGCCGTTCTCGACGAACAAGCGCTTCATCACCTTGGCCTTTTCGCCGTACTCACGCACCTCGGCCACGAAATCGATGTCGCCGTTGTTCACGGCCTTGAGCATCGCGGCCAATGCGTACTGCGCTGAGTGGCTGGTGCCGGCGCTGATCGCGTACACCGCGCCAAACACCAACGCGTGCCCCAGTTGGTTGGAGCTGTAGTAACGCAATAGATCGGGGCTTTGCAGATTCCACACTTGGTCGGAGAGGACCATCATACCAATGCGCTCACCGGCATAACTGAACGCCTTCGAGCTGGAGATGAGCAGAATGTAGTTTTGGGTGTATTTGGCCACCGTGGGTTGATACGGCGGCTTGCCTGGTTTGCCATAGTCATGTCGGAAGTCCATCGCGAAATAGGCCAGGTCTTCGACCACGATGACGTTGTAGCGCGTGGCTAGCTCACCAATCGTGCGAAGCTCCGCGTCGGTGAAGCAAATCCAACTGGGATTGTTGGGGCTGCAGTAGAGTATTGAGGAGACCTTGCCGGTTTTCAGGTACGACTCCAACTTCGGCCCCAGCTTGTCGCCGCGATAGTTGTAGACGTCGAAGGACATGTAGCCATGGCCCAAAAGCTTGCACTGCTGCTTCTGCACCGGGAAACCGGGGTCTAAGTAGAGCGTGCCTTCGCGGTCACCCCACATTCGGTTCACGGTCATAAACGCCGCCATGCCTCCCATCATTGAGCCGACGGTCGGGATGCAGTGCTCAGCTTCGACTTCGACATCCAGGAACAACTTCACGAAGCGCGCGATTTCATGCTTCAGCTCCGGAATCCCCTGAATATCTGGATAAATGGCGGCGACGCCGTCCTTCAGCGCCTGAATCTGCGCCGCCACCCCTACCTGCAGCGCCGGCAGCCCCGGGACACCCATCTCCATGCGAATGAACTTTTGCCCGGTGTCTGCCTCAATCAGGTCGATGATCTTTTTGATCTCGCGAATCGAGGCCGAGCCCAAATCTTTTAAACCCAGGTCGTGGGTGCGGCGGGCCACTACTTCGGTATCAATCGGGGTCAGTCGCTTGCTCATGCATCTCTCCCTGCTATCCGTGGTCGCTTTGGCAACATACGCGGTTGGCCTAAACGCCAGGGCTCGGTGTCCTGACGTCATCCTTAAGAACCGAAACCGGCGACAGCCTGCGTCAACTTGGCGGGGCTAGCAAGCGTCGACAGGCAAAGCGATGGCAGGCCACCAGCGGGGCTGACTACTCGCAAAAGCCAGAAAACTCGCAGCCCACGGCGCCGCCGTTCATGCTGTCGCGGCAACAGACCATGTTTTCGGAGCAACAGCGAGTCGTGCCGTCAGGACAACCAAACAGCAACTGCCCCGCGCTGCAGGTAGGATCGGGTGGCTTTGGACAACACCGTTCGACGTCGTTGGCGCAGGGCACTTGGCCGCTCGGACACGCGCAATCGCCATTGGCGGTGCAACTCGTGCCTGGCAAACAGCAGAACAGCGAACATTCGAGCGGATGCTCATCAGGGCAGGTACAACGACTTGCGACACACGCGATGCCGGCGGCGCAACACTCGTCGCCACAGCGTACCGGGTACGCCGCGTTGCACACCGGCGCACACTGCCCGTCTTCGCAGCTGGTTCCCACAGGACAGCAGACATCGCCGCAAGCAAACTCGGTGTCGGAGCAGGCGCAACGGCCGCCCGCCTCGCACAAGGTTCCGGCCGGGCAACAGGTGCCATCGCAAAACGGCGTATTGACGCCAGCGCCAACCTCGCCCGGGCAACAGATCCCCCCGGTGTCGTCATTGACGTTCGGACAGGCGAGCGCGGTTAGCGGACAAAATATCGCCATGTAGTCTGTGCCATCCCAACAGAAAGTTGAACCTTGGCCTGTCGCGGCCACCAGTAACGCACCGGCCTGGGCGCAGCCATCTTGTATGCCAGCGTCGGTGCACCATTGACTACCAGGACAACAATACGAGGCCAGCGTGCCCGTTTGGTTGCAGCGGTTCTGCAGTTCGGAGCAAACCCCACGCTGGCTCAAGTAGCGATCTTGGCAGAGCTGCAAATCGGTGTCGCAGCTGTAGTCGGCTGGGCAACAGGTGCCTGACGTTGTCCCGCAGGCCTGCGACCAACTCGGACACTTGAGCGTGGCAGAGGTGGTACAACTGTCGGTGCCTGGGTTACAGCAGCTACCCGGATGCAGCATACCCAGCGTATCGGTGCAGGAAAGATTGTTTTGGCAACAGTCGTTGTTACCGCAATCCACCGGGCTTGTATCGGGACACGCAGGCGTTGTGGGGGGAAGGCGGCAACCACTGCCGGTACAACTTTCGGACGGCAGACAACACTCGGTGCCGCACGCGGTAGGGGCGTTGGCCGGACATACGGCCGCGACGCCATCCACACGACAGTGCAAATAGTTCGGATCGCAGGTAGTGCCGGTGGGACAACAAAAGGTGCCATAGCTATTGCGACACAGCAGCGGACTCTCGGTAGGACAAACACCATCAGAAGGGGTGATACCGAGCGTGCCGGCGCGGGAGTGGCCAACCCCAAACCCTACACCGCCCCGCAGCACTCGCCGCGCATGAGACGTTGCAGCCGACACCGCCGGGTCGTCACTTTGACAACTGCCCGTGACCAAGAGAATCCCGCACCAACAACTGCCTAGCCAAAGGCCTCGCGTCATGATGCCCCTCCCCCAATCGACAGCAGCACCGCTTTGGTTTGCGTCACTCCCCCATCGTACCGATTCGCGCTGGGCGCCCTCAAGGGGATCGGCGCCATGCGCACAACCCTTGCAGAATCGCAAAGCTTTCTCTATGGTCCGCAAACTTTTCGTCGGCCCGTAAGAGCCATCACTTAGTGTTCTAAGGAGAAGCCGTCATGGAAGTCACCCGGAGCGAGATTATCGCCCGCGTCAACCAGACCTTGAAGGACGAATTCGAAGTAGCCGATGAGCTACTCGCGACCGACAAGCGTCTCCGGGAGGACCTGGACCTCGACTCCCTAGACGCCGTAGACCTGATTGCGGCGTTGGAGCAAGGCTTGAAGATTCGCGTGGACGAAGAGCAGGCTAAAAAGATCCGCACGGTCGGCGATATCTACGACTTTGTCGAGAAGATGCTCGTAGTCGCCAAGCCGGCCTAAAGCGCTGCGGCGTTATCCACCGCCGCGCACAACGCGCGCAACGCTTGGGTCTTTCCGGCTTCCTGCAACACGAGCAGCGATGCATTGGCTGCGGCCCGCACCACCATCGGCACACCGCCGCCATACTCAGCCCAATGTCCCGCGAGCCACAGCCCTCGCACTGGCGTTTTGTAATCGGCCACGTGGTTGCGAATATTCCTGAAGCTCGGGGTCGTGCCCATAATCGTGCCATCCCGATTGCCGGTGTAGCGTCGATAGGTGAGCGGTGTTGCGACATCCAACAGCTCAACGTGGCTTCGTAACCCCGGCACCAACGTACGCTCCACCCGCGCAAGCACTTGCTCGGCATACACCTGTTTAAACGCGCGATACGCCGCACCTCGCCCCAAGCCCGCGTCGCTGTGCCAGTGCTCAGCGTAGCTGATATGTGCTGCGAGGTAGCAGGTAAGCGTGCCGCGCCCAGACGAGCACAAGGATGCATCCCGTACCGAAGGTGATAACACGGTAATCGCTGTGGTCTCTGGGTCGCCGCGTGGCCCCTGGTGCGACAAGATGCGACCACGGGTCAGAGTCACCAGCTCCTCGCCCAATCCCAGTGATTCGGCCGGCACGTCCAGCCCCACGGACAGATTCACACACGAATCGTAAAGATCCGCGGCGCGTAACCGCGCGCGCATCGCCGCGGGAATGGCCCCGTCAGGCAGCATCTGCTCATACAGCGTTGCCAAATCGCAGCTGGCCACCACAGCCTCAGCCTTGATCACCGTGCCATCGTGCAGTTGCACCCCTACGGCCGCGCCCTTGTGCAGCAAGACCTGCGAAACGGAGGTACCCAACGCCACTGGAACCTGTAACGCCCGACAGGCGGTCATCAACCAGTGCACAAACGCGACGCTGCCGCCGACGGGAGGTGCTTGATAATCCTTGAGAAAAGCCCATGCGAGCGGCACCAAGATGGACAGGAAGTCATCCTCGGAGCACCAGATGCCTTGCAGCTCCGCATCGCGGAAATAGCGGCTCAACCCCTGTTGGGCACTCACCTGTGACAGCCGGAAGAACGGCAAGCCCCAATAGGCGCGGCGCATCAATTCACCCAAGCGCTCGGCCATGCCCATCGTGGCGGGTGCGCGAACACGGCTGCTACAGATCTGCAGGTTCTGGGCAAATGCCCGCGCATCGGCGAAAAACCGGGCAATCCCCTTGGCCTCAGTGGGATAGGCCGCCATCAGCTGCTCACACAGCTGCAACGGCTCTGTCGTCAACAGGTAGTCAAAACTCTCGCCTTTAAACCGACGAATACGCGTGAGCGGCGTGGTGAGCGGAGGATCAACTGCCAGGTAGCGCCACAATTGCGTCACGTAGCCCTTGGGACCACAGGCATTCAGCCAGTGAATGGCTGTGTCAAACTTGTAGCCCCGACGCTCGAAACCCGCCAAACAGCCACCCGGGTTCGGCTCCTTCTCGATCACACATACTGATAGGCCACTCTTAGCTAAGAGCGCCGCGGCGCACAGCCCACCCAGGCCTGCACCAATGACCACAACATCCACATGCGTGGGTAGGGTACCTCGCACTGCCTGCCTCCAGCATTTGCGACGGTTGATTCTGCGGCCCTTCGACCGCGCCCGAAGCTGACAGGTCAGAGGCGACGGAGCAAGCCCTGGCTCGTAGCGTGGTTCTCAAGCGGCGGCGCCGAAAACCCCTGCAAATACCTTGACTACCTAGGGTTTGCGGCGATGATGGCCACACGATGATGAGTATTCGCCCGACAATCGCCACCGTTGACCTAGGTGCGATCCGCCACAACTTGGCCGTGGCTCGGCGGCTCGCGCCCAATCAAGCGATCTGCGCCGTGGTGAAGGCCGATGGCTATGGCCACGGCATCAATGAAGTTGGCATGACCCTCGACCGCGCTGGCGTCGAGTGGCTGGCCGTCGCTTTGGTCGAAGAGGGCATCAATCTACGCCGCGTGGGAGTGAAAACCGACATCCTGGTGCTGGGCAGCGCTTTAGGCGGCACCCTGTACGAGCTGGTTACCCACAACCTCACGCCTGCCATCTACCGGCTGGACCAAATCGAAGCGCTGGGAATGGCGGCGCGCGGCAAACAACTCAAGTTCCACCTAAAAATCGACACCGGTATGGCGCGCTTGGGCGTGCCGTTGGGCGAGTTGAACGACCTCTTGGAAGGATTAAAACGCTACCCGCAACTCACCCTCGACGGTGTGATGACTCACTTTGCCAACGCCGATCTGGCCGACCGGGAGTTCAACAACGCGCAGTTGCGCCTATTCAACGGCGCGCTTGCCACGGTGCGCGAGCATGGCTTCAAGCCCACATGGGTGCATATCTCCAACAGCGCCGCGGTGTTGTCGTATCCCGAGGCACATATCGGCCTGGTGCGCCCGGGCCTGGTGATTTACGGCCTCGACCCACTGGAGAAGCGTCGCGAGATTGGCTTGGTGCCGGCGATGAGCTGGCTGACTCGCCCTGTGCACCTTAAGACCATTCCGGCCGGCACCCGGGTCAGCTATGGCGGTCGGTGGGTGGCACAACGCGAAACCCGCTTGATGACGCTGCCGGTCGGCTATGCGGATGGTTATCCCCGGGCCCTGAGCGGTAAGGCCCAGGTATTGATCTGCGGCCAACGCGCCAAGGTGGTAGGTAACATCTGCATGGATCTGTGCATGGTGGATGTCACGGATGTACCCGATGCCACCTTGGACGACGAAGTGGTCTTGATGGGCCGGCAAAAGGGCGAAGAGATCACGGCGTATGAACTCGCAGCCTGGGCAGATACCATTCCGTATGAAATCATCTGTGGTGTCGGCAGCCGCGTGCCACGCTACTACATCGACCACACGACGTGAGCATGAGCAGTTTTGTCAGCAAGGCACGCGTGCCGTTTGAGTTGTTGGGTAACCTGACCTTGGATTTTTTCGCCGAGGTCGGCCGGGTGGCGCAGTTCTTTGGCTTGGTAGTCGCCCGCAGCCTTACGCCACCCTATCGCTGGCGACTGTTGCTACAACAGATGGAGTTTGTTGGCTTCGGCTCCATCTTCATCGTCTTGCTCACCGGCTTCTTCACCGGCGCGGTCTTCACACTACAGTCAGCGCAAGCCTTTGCGCGCGTGGGCATGGAAAGCATGGTGGGTTCGACGGTGCTCTTGGCCGTGGCCCGCGAATTGGCTCCGGTGCTCACGTCGCTGATGGTCACCGGCCGCGTCGGCTCGGCCATGGCCACCGAGCTCGGCACAATGCGTGTCACCGAGCAAATCGACGCGATGGAAGTCATGGCCGTTGACCCCATTAACTACCTGGTGGTGCCGCGTGTGATCGCCGGTGCGGTGATGGTGCCATGTCTCTCAGTGATCTTCCTCGTCGTCGCAACCATCGGTTCGGTGCTGGTGGGCGTTGGCATCTTGGGTATCGATGAAGGCGCCTACATGGCGCGCATCGAGTGGTTCTTGGATCCCTTCGATTTCACCCACGGCCTGTACAAAGCCATCTTCTTCGGGCTCATTCTCGCGCTGGTCGGCTGCTACAAGGGTTACAACGCCAACGGCGGCGCGCGCGGCGTCGGCATGGCTACCACCCAAGCGGTGGTCATTGGCTCCATCTCGGTGTTTGTCTTTGACTACATTTTAACCAGCATTCTGCTGATTGGTGCCCCTGAATGATTCAGGTCACCGATCTCAACAAGAGCTTCGCGGGCTTCAGCGTCCTGCGCGGCATCAACCTGCACGTGCGCCGTGGCAAAACCCGCGTCATTCTAGGGGTTTCGGGCTCTGGCAAGACGGTGTTGATGAAGCACCTCATTGGCCTGTTCAAACCCGACAGCGGCACGGTGCTGGTGGATGGCGAAGACATCACAAAACTGGATGACAAAGAGCTGCTGCGCGTGCGCCGCAAGTTCGGCATGGTGTTCCAGCAAGCGGCCTTGTTTGACTCGATGACGGTGGCCGAAAATGTGGCCTTCCCGCTCAGGGAGCACACCAAGCTCGGACCAGATGCCATCGCGGCCAAGGTCAAAGAAAAGCTAGACGTAGTGGGCCTAGAAAACGTCAACCACAAGTACCCGTCGGAGCTATCGGGCGGCATGCGCAAGCGCGTGGGCTTGGCGCGCGCGCTGGTGTTGGAGCCGTCGTGCGTATTGTACGACGAACCCACGACTGGCCTCGATCCGCTGACCACCGACTATGTCGACCAGATGATCATGGATGCGGCGGCGCGACTCCAAGTCACGAGCGTCGTCATCTCCCACGACATCGGCAGCGCCATCCGCGTGGCCGATGACATTGCCGTACTTCAGCAGGGCGTCATCGTCGAGGACTGCCCAGCCTCGGAGATTCGGCAGAGCAAACATCCGTTTGTGCAAAAGTACCTCGACACCTGGTTTGGCAAACAATGAGTGTGCGCACCCCCCTATTGGTCGGTTTCGTCATGGTGCTCGCCGCCGCGTCGTTGTCTTGGTTCATGCTCACCACGAGCAAAGACAAGTACAACGAGTCCACAACATTCTATCTGTTTGCCGATTTCGCCGACGCCGCGGGCATCCGCTGGAAGACCCGCGTGCAGGTGAACGGTATCGATGTCGGCAAGATCGAAGAGATCAAGTTGCAGCGCGCCAGCTCCGGCAAACTGGTAGCCCGTGTGAAGTTGCGCTTGCTCAACGAGTACACCGTCTATTCCAACGCCAAGATCCGTAAAGTGGCCGAATCGCTGTTGGGCGACTTTCGCTTGGACCTGGACCCCGGCATGGAAGGCCTTAACGTCCACGCCCTAAAGCAAGGTGACCTCATTGAGGATGTCGTCAGTCGCTCCGACCTAGATGAGATTCAATCGCAACTGAGAGAAGTGGCGCAAAACGTCAATGAGGTGACCGACAACTTTAAGAAGGTGCTGGCTGGCCCCGAGGGCGAGGGTTCGCTGCGCGCCATCATGTCCCGAGTGGAAAACTCAATGGGCGCTATTGAGCAGGCCACCTCGATGCTGGCTCGCACTCTCGACAAAAATGACGCCACCGTGAATCGCATCATCCAGAACGTCGGCACCTTTTCCGACACGTTAGCCAAGGCGGGTGGACCCGGGGGCGACATCAGCGAGCTGACCACCAACCTGGCACAGCTCTCGGGTCGCATGAACAAGATAGCCTCACGCATCGACGACATGGTCTCTGGGAGCGGTGAACAATGGGAAGAGGGCGCATCGCTGAAGCGCAGCTTGGAAAACCTGAATGAATCGCTGATTCGTATCAACGCCATCGCTAAGAAAATTGACGAAGGCCAAGGCACCGTCGGACGCATCATCAACGACCCAGGCATCTCCGAGAAGGTCGAGCAAGCACTCGACGACACCAGCGAGATCATTGGCAGCATCACGAAGCTTGAAACCGAGGTAGAGCTGCGCACCGAATACTCCGTGCCGATCGACTCCTACCAAGCAGGCAAACCCGACCCCGACAACGTGCGCGGCATTAAGAACACCTTGGGTGTGCGCGTGCGCCCCAAGCCCGACAAGTACTACATCATCGAGGCCGTGGCCGATCCTCGTGGGCGCCAGACGGTCACCCAAACCACCACGACCTATGGTTCAGAAACCACGACCTTCGACAAAACCGTCACGACACTCAACGACCTGAAGTTTTCGGCGCAGTTCGCCAAGCGCTATTACTTCCTGACGATGCGCTTTGGCATCATCGAGAACACCGGCGGCCTGGGCACGAACTTCCATCTGTTCGATGACCGCTTGGAGTTACGCTTGGACGCCTACGACTTTTCGCGGCGCAATCCCAACAATAACAAGCAAATCTTCCCGCGCATTCGTTCGTACGCGATGTACGAGGCAGTGCAGCACTTGTACCTCCAGGCTGGCTTCGACGACCCGTTCAATCAGTTCTATCGCACCTGGTTTGCTGGCGGTGCGCTGCGCTTCACTGACGATGATCTGAAATCACTCTTGAGCGTCACGGGCGTACCGTAGGCCCCACAGGCCTTACGCTCTATCGACACAGCTCCGCGAGCAACGTCAGCGGTGTCGCGCCCACCGCGCGCACGGTCACGAGGTTTCCTACCAGGTGTGCCGGGCCGTCAAACGCCACGATCTCATCTCCGGCGGTGCGCCCGACCAACCGGACATCGTCGCTCTGGCGGCGGGCTTGACCGATTTGCACGACATCTCCCTGCTTGTGTGCGCGGATCTTGCTTTGGCTCTCCACCATCACCGGGAAGGTGCTGCCAAGCTTCGCCTCGTTGTGCTTTAGGTTGATCTCGGACTGGATCGCCAAGAGATCCAGGTTGCGCCGATGCTTGACGTCGAGGGGCACATCATCCGCGTAGCGCGTGGCGGCGAGGGTGCCGTCGCGCGGCGAGTACTGGAACACAAAACAATTCTTGTATTGCGCCTGCAACAGCAGCGCCTTCGAGGCCTCGTGGTCTTCCTCGGATTCACCCGGAAAGCCGACGATCATGTCACCAGCTAAGCACAAATCGGGCAGCATTGCCCGCGCCCGCGCCAACAGCTCCAGATAGCTTTCCACCGTGTAACCGCGATTCATCTTTTGCAACATGCGGTTGGAGCCGCTCTGCGCCGGCAGATGTAAGTAGCGACAAATACGCGGAGAGTTGGCCATCACCTGCAAGGTCGCGTCATCGAAGTCACGTGGATACGAGGTAACAAAACGCAAACGGGGCAATTGCGGCACTGCATCGTGCACCTGAGCGAGCAGGTCAGCAAAGCGCACGCTCCGCCCGCCTTCCTGGTAGTGATAGTGATTCACCGTTTGCCCGAGCAATGTCACCTCCAACACGCCGGCGTCGGCGAGCTTCTGCACCTCCTCAATGATGCGCTCGGGCGCTCGGTGCATCTCCGGACCGCGGGTGTACGGCACGACGCAGTAACTACAAAACTTATCGCAGCCGCGGGTGACCCGTACGTAGGCCTGATTCTTTACCCGCTCACGGGTGACGCTGCGCGAGACGTCCAGCACATCGATGTCATCCAGCTCCACGCGCGGCCCAGGCTTGCTACGCGCGGTATGCCCCGCGACGGCTACCTGCACGCGGCGGTTGCGCACGGCGTTTTCGAGTAACAACGGTAACCGCTTCAACATGGCCGGCCCGCACACCACATCCACGAGCGGTGTCCGTTTGGCAATCGCGTCGGCCTCGCGCTCAGCCATGCATCCCAACACGCCGATCACCAGGCCAGGGTTCTCCCCACGCTTGAGCTCCACCAAGCGCCCTAAACGCGACCAGACTTTATGCTCGGCCAAATCGCGCACAGAACAAGTGTTGATAAGCACCACACTCGCCTGGGCGGCATCCTCGACCATCGTGTAGCCAGCGCTCGCGAGCTGGTCGGCCACCAACTCGGAGTCGAGCTGATTCATCTGACAACCATAGGTTTCGATGTACACGCTGCCGCGGGCGACTAAAGACGTCATAGGGGAGTCGACTTACCAAGCTCGTCAGGCGGTCGTAAAGGCCAAAGGGACCGCTGGGCAAAAGCTTACTGCTCGACCGCAGGCTGGTCCTTCGGTGGGGTGTACTGCGTGCCCAACAGGCTGCTCTCCAAATCGAGGTTGTAGCCCGTGGTGTGCGCGGCCAAGGCATCGCCGCCCGGCAAGGCCCCCAGCACCATGCGCATCCGTTCGATCGGGTCGAGCCCCCACAAGGCCTGGCCGGAGCCTTCTTCTGGGAAGAGCGGATAACCGTAGTGCTTGAAGCCCATCTTAAACGTTGGCACGTGTGGTACCGGGTCATGCAGGTTGTTGAGCTGGAAGAAGCTCTGAGCGACGCCGGTTTCGCGTGCCAGCGCAGCCAAACCAGCATCCCCAGCTCGCGCACCCTCAATGGAATAGCCGCCCGCGATGTTCAACCCCTGGAGTTTAAGCGCTGGCGCCGAAATCTCGGCATCAGCGCCCCCCATGCTGTGGCCGATCACCCACACCGGCTGCTGATTTGTCGGATCCAATTCACGCACCGCCGCAGCAACCGACGGTAGCGTGGCGACAACCTGGCCAGCGAAACCGCCGTGCAAGTTGATACTCTTGCCGCCCACCGTGAGGTTTTCGAGCTTGCCGTCTTTTTCGAGCTTCTCGCGATACGCCTTGATGGCGGCCTCGGTGGGCTTGGACTGCCAGAACTTCAGATCGGTGAGGATGTCGTCCTTGCCCCACGTGCCGCGCCACACAACGGCCGTCATCTGGCCGTTGTTCACCACCATGACCTCGGCGCCAGCGTTTTGGATAAGTTTTACCTGGTTGAAACCAAACCGCTTCAGGGCGCTCAATAGCTGGTCGTTCTCAGTCGTTCCCGCGTTAAAATCCAAGTAGGCCAAATCAGATAACACCGTGGCCCAATACATGTTGTTCATGTCCAACGACTTAACGGTGGGCATGAACCCGAAAGTGGAGGTCTGCAAAAGCTTGTGCGCGTCCACCGGCGGAATTGCCAATACCTCTTGCCCCCCGAGCGTAAGTGGCCCGGTGACACGGTCGCCCATGCTAAACGTTGTCAGCCGCGCGTTCAGGGCTGCCTTCATCTGCGAGGCCGTGGCATTCGCGGGTGCGTTGATGCGCTCAAACCTCGCAAAGGCCTGCACCGGCAACACAAATTGCAACTGACCATCGATGCGCAAGAGCGGCTGCCAGGCGGAGTCGTTCACAAAGGGTGCCGCGGCCTTCTTAAACGCAAGGGCCTTTAGCAGAAGTTCGCCATCAGCAAGCGAGAGGCGCAGCCGCCCCTCGACGAGCTTGGTCGCTGGAGTGCTCGCTCCCAGCGCCGCAAGCTTTGCGTCGAGCAATGCCTGGAGCTGCTTCAGGTCGGTCGTGTCCGTCCCGAGCAAGGCTGCGTAGCCCAAAAGCGGCAGCGCTAACTCGCGCACCGGCTTGATGCCGCCATTTTCCAGGTGCTCAACAATGAGCTTACCGTTGGCGTCCCGAGCGATCGGTATGGCATCCAACAACGGCTTGCCGGGTGGCTCGCTCGACGAAGCTGCTGGCACGTAATCACGGGCCAACACCAACCAAGCCGGCGGGTCTAGCAGACGACCGCTTTGGCCATAATAGAATTCGTTGAAACGCTCCAACACCGCGCGCGTGACCTCTGCTTGGGTGCCGTACTTCTGCATGTTGAGCCGCGCCAACATCACCGGCTCACCGTCGCGCACGTGCAGCAGAACATCCGCGTAACCAACATTGTCGCCGGTGGCGCTGTCGGCTCGGAAGCTCACGCCGGTGTAGGGGCCGCCGGTGAGAAACACGTTTTCATTGAGATAGCGCGAGGCCAGTTGCACACCTTTGTCGAGGCGTACGCGCTGGGTCGCTTCGAGTACGCTCGTGGTCGCCACATCGCCTGCGGCTTGGCTTTCGGCCAGACGCAGCCGGGCTTGCTCCAACGCAGGTCCGAGGGCGACGTTGATCCGATCCCGATAGCTTTGCTTGTTGACCACATCGTTCATACGCTCGGCCAATGCCAGCGTGCCTTCTTTAGGCAACAACCCGAACAAGCGTTTGAGTCGATCGGCCAGAGCATCGCCGCGATCTAGCTTGGTCTGCAACAAAAGCTCAGCCAGTTGTGCCTTATGATGCGCTGGCGTCGCCTCGATGATGCTCGCGACCATGCCCTCTTCGTTCTCGGCAATCACGCCGCCAAACACACCGTCGGGTATATCGGTGGGCGCCACCCACCAGTCATCGAGGAGCGCCGATAGCAGCAGCGCACGTTCTTTTGGCTCCAACGCTTTGGGGTCCACATGGCTTTGGGTGAACAGCTCTTTGACCTTCTGCGTGCGAATCTCGCTGGCGTTCAGCGGCTCACGAGCACCCTGAATCCCGATGCCCGCTTTGGCGGCATCGCGGGTGATCAGGTCACGAATCGCTTTGCTAGGAGCCTCAGGCCGCGGCACAAACGCCGCATCCACCTGGCCACGCGCCACACTCAACAGCTGGCGGGCCAATTGTTGCGTCTCCGGCGAGCCCTGAGGAGTTTCCACCCCATCGGCCAGGGCTGCCAACGCTGGCGCATCTTCAGCGCCGATCACGCCGTCTTTGTTGGCGTCCAGCTGCTTGTCTTCGACCAACGTGCGAACGCTCGGCTCAAGATCTTGAACACGAAATGCGACTGGTTTGTTTTCCACAGCAGCCTCCCACGCGGTAACGCGGAGATTCCATAATAATTTCATTCGGTTTCGAGCGATGCTCAAAACCGACAGAGATGTTACGCGCGCCGGCAACGCTTGGCAACGGCAGCCCTTCGCAGAGATGCCAAATGGCTAGGTGATTAGCCGAGTGCCTGTAGAACCCGCCGCGCCATGAGCGGCAACGGCACCACCTGAGCAGCCGCACCCAACGCAATCGCCTCTTTGGGCATACCAAACACCACGCAACTGGCTTCGTCTTGCGCCAACGTGACCGCACCGGCCTTCCGCATCGCTAATAGGCCGCGAGCGCCGTCGGCGCCCATCCCGGTCAACAACACGCCGATAGCATTCGGGCCCGCACTTCGAGCCACCGAGTGAAATAACACGTCTACGCTGGGGCGCTGATGATGAACGTACGGCCCTTCTCTTACTTCCACCCAAGGGCGGCTGCCGCTGCGCTTCAAGACCAAATGATGATTCCCGGGCGACAGGAGCGCCACGCCCGGAACAACCACGTCGTTCGAGCGCGCTTCACGCACCTCCATCGCGCAGCATTCATCGAGGCGCTTGGCGTAGGCCTGGGTGAAGGCGGCTGGCATGTGCTGCACGATGACGGTCCCTGGCCCATCGGCGGGCAATCCCAACAACACCTGGCGAATCGCCTCGGTGCCGCCGGTAGAGGCGCCGATCGCCAGAATCTTGTCGGTGGTTCGCAACATCGGCAGCATAGCCCTCGACGCCGCCCCCTGTGCCGTCGGCAAGGTACAGTGGCAGTGGGCTTGCGCTGCAATGCGAATGCTCTGGATCAATACCTGGCCAATCTCAGCCACCGAGAACGTCGACGTTGGCTTGGGCACCACATCGATCGCACCGACTTCGAGAGCCCGTACCGCCAGATCCCCCCCCACGGGTGTCAGCGAACTGACGATCACGACCGGCATCGGATGATATTTCATCAGGCGCGCCAAAAACGTCAGGCCGTCCATACGCGGCATCTCAATATCGAGCGTCAACACGTCGGGCTGCAGCGTCAGGATCTTATCGCGCGCGAGATAGGGATCCATCGCCGTGCCCACGACCTCGATATCCGCCGCCCGCGCTAACTCCTGCACCAATACCTGGCGGACCATGGCGGAGTCATCGATGACCAACACCTTGATCATGGCGTCCCTAGGCAATCGCACCGGCGGACGCCGCGGTGGCATGGATGTCACGATGCTCAGCACAATAAGTGAGTCGGACCAGACCGCACTCCAAATCCAAGTCGACGCTCGCAACCGCAGGTGGTGCCCCTACGAATGCGAGGCCACCTGCGACGGGGTGCAACGCTTGAGAGTGCAACGAGAACACCATCTGAGTGCCGGCCACCGCAGGCAACAAGTTACCGCACACCACACTTACCAACTCCTTGAGCGCGTCCTGTTGCTCGTCGGCCGAGGCACGCTCGCCGTCCATCAACCCCAGCATGTTGGCGGCCACCATGGCCATGGCGGCTCTGCCGGTGGTGAGCACCAGGCGTCCGGCGAAGATGCCATTGAACTGCACGCTGGCCTCAACCTCAAAATTCGGCACCCCATTGCTAGCCACAGCCTCAGCCTGGTCGCGCGGAAAAGTGAAGGCCAGCTCATTGAACGTCTGCTCGGCGACCTCGCGCAGCAGGCGCGGGAGA
Source organism: Myxococcota bacterium (assembly GCA_022703175.1). Taxonomy (GTDB): domain Bacteria; phylum Myxococcota; class XYA12-FULL-58-9; order XYA12-FULL-58-9; family XYA12-FULL-58-9; genus JACRCV01. The sequence goes on from JAKLEG010000011.1 coordinate 23,413, forward strand.
TCGGTGGGAGGTGAGCCCTGAGTCACACAGGTCATGACGTCGCGGATCGCCTCTGGGCGGAATGGCTTGCGAATGAAGGTCACGCCCTTGTTCTCCAACCGCTCGATGCGCGTCTGGCTCCCTTCGGTCGACACCACGATCACGGGCGTCTTGGCGTGCTCTGGCAGCTCGCGCATCCGACCGATCAACTCCTCGCCATTCATCACGGGCATATTGATGTCGGCGATCACCACGTCGATCCAATGGCGCTCCAAAACGCCCAGGGCCTCATGACCGTTGCTGGCCTCGCACAACTCGCCCAGATTCAACTCCGCCATAGCGAGGCAGCGTTTGAGCATCGTGCGCATCACCACACTGTCGTCCACGATAAGCACGTTCAAAGCCATGGTCGCTCCTTCACAAGATCCGTGGGACCCCTGCAGAGGTGAGGGTGACAAGTCCCGTCGCCGCTGCGATAGACAGCGTTCTCGCTGCACTTCCACCCACCTCTTCGGCGCTGACCAGAATGCGGTTCTGCCAAAATAGGCGTTTCAGAACCATCCAGTTGCGCTTGCCAATCGCCAACGGTCCCTCCAGGACGTTGCGGTGCGTGGCTCCCCCTGCCACCTTGACGATCAAGCGGCTCTTTACGGCCCCGCGCGCGTAGGCCTCCAGAAAGAACGCAGGCACACCGGTGTCGACAAACATGAAGGGGTTGGCGCGCGCCTTGTCAGGGTCGATTTTTGAGGAGGGCAGCATCACGTGCAGGATCCCGGCCAAATGCACCACGGGATCATACACAGCAATTCCCAGGCAGCTCCCCAACGCATGGGTAATCACCACATCCGCCGGATCGATCGCAAAACACCGTTCTGAAACGCCAACAACGTGCCGCACACGCTACTCCTCAAAGCCGTCTACGGCCTCACATACACAGTGGGTTTGACGTAGCGAAAGCGATGCCCCAGGTTAGACAGGCTCTCAGCGGAACCGATGAACAGAAAACCACCTGGCCGCAGCAGGTCGAAGAAGCGGTTGACCAATCGCATCTGGTTGGGACGTTCAAAATAGATCATCACATTCCGGCAAAATATTGCGTCGAAGGGCCTGCGCAACGGCCACGACTCAACCAAGTTCAACTGCGCAAAGTACGCGAAGCGGCGCAATGCCCGCGTCGCCCCCCACGCCCCCGGGGGGCCGTCCACACAGGGTGCGAAGTAGTGATTCTTGAGCGGTGTGGGAATGGCGGCCAGGCGCTCACAGGGATAGACGCCGCGACGGGCTCGCTCGATGCACTGACGAGATAGGTCGGTGCCCAGCACCCGAAAGTCCCAGGTCTCGATCTCCGGTTTCGCGTTGAGCAACGCCAACACAATGCTGTAGGTCTCCTCGCCCGACGAACAACCCGCGCTCCAGACCACCAAGCGACGCTCGCGCGCGTGCGGCAGCACGAGTTTCACCAAGTCCTCTAAATGATGTGCATCGCGGAAGAAGCTGGTTTGATGCGTGGTCAAAGCATCCAGCATGACCGGCAATTCCGCCTCTCCCTGGTCGCTGCGGATCAAGGCGACGTACTCCGAGAAATCAGTAAACCCCAGTGTTCGGAGACGTTTAGCTAGTCGAGCCTTCACCAGCTCGCGTTTACCGGCGTGCAGATTCAGTCCGGAGAGCTGTTTGACGTAATCACTCAGCCACGTGAACTGATGGTCGGTGATGATGGAGGCCCCATGCATGGTGACTCCCGCGACCGTACGGCGCTGGATCTTTTTGAGCGCCGGCAAGGAGGTCGCCACTTGCGCCAGCACCAACGTTCAAAGACAGCGCTAGAATTTGGCCAGCACTTCCTGGTCTTCTGCAGCATCTAGCGGAAAGCTATCGCCGCCCCCCGCGCCATTATGATGTACGTCGGTCGCAGGTTTTGGCGCATCGCCCCGGTGTCGACGCGCGGAGACTGGCGTCGTCAGCTGCGGGCGCCCTTCGCGTTTGCGATAGGGACCTGCGGCGGCTGCGCCGAGCGCTTTGTGACTCACCGCGGTCAGATGCTCGACCGCGGGCGCGCGATGCTCAAGGCTTCCACCAACAAGGAGGTGCAAATCGGCCACCATCGACCGAAGTTGTTCGGTCTGCGCGTTCAACTCCTCGGCCGCGGAGGCCGACTCTTCAGCATATGCAGCGTTCTGCTGGGTGATGGTATCCATTTGGCCGATGGCTTGATTCACCTGGTCGAGCCCTTGGGTCTGCTCTTGCGAGGCCGCCGCAATCTCATTCACCAAGTGCTTCACCTTCTCGGCCGCCTGCGTAATGGCCCCGAGCGCTTCCACCGACTCACGCGTCACCGCGACGCCATTTTCGGCATCGCGTACCGAGCTGTCGATAAGCTCTGCGGTGTTGCGCGCGGCCTCAGCACTGCGCTGCGCCAAGTTGCGGACCTCCTCGGCGACCACCGAGAAGCCACGTCCTGCTTCGCCGGCCCGGGCAGCCTCGACTGCGGCGTTGAGCGCCAAGAGATTGGTCTGAAAAGCGATCTCGTCGATGGTTTTGACAATTTTGGCGGTCTCGTTGGACGACTTCTTGATCGCCTCGATGGCGCTCGTAAGCTTACCCATCGATTCCTGACCCTTTTCGACCCGGCCCGCGGTTTCGTTCATCAAGGCACTGGCGTGTTGAGCGTTGCCACCATTCTGCCGTGTCATTGAGGCAATTTCTTCCATCGAGCTAGATGACTCCTCGACGCTCGCGGCTTGCTCACTGGCGGCTTGCGCCAACGATTGGCTCGCTGACGAAACCTGGGTCGCCGCTGAGGCAGTTTGATCGGCACCTGCGCCCAAGTTCTCGATGACCCGATTGATCGGTCGCACAATGCCGCGCGTCAGCACCACCGCGAGCGTGATCCCAATCGCAATAGCAATGAGCGTCACGAGCAGCATGAGTAGATTGGCCTGAGCAGCCATGGCCCGCATGTCCTCGCGCAGCGCGTGTGCAAGCTGTTCGATGAGCGCCACGATGTTGTTGGCTGATTCTGCCATGTCATCTTCGGCTTTGCGCTCTGCAAGAATACCTTGGTGGTATTGTTCGCCGGCCGCTTCATACGCCGCAAGCTGCGCGGCGGTGCGCTGCCCTGCCGCTTCTAATCGGGCATCACCCCGGACCAGCGCTTGCCAACTCGCCACACCATCCCGCGCTTTCTTCAGCTGGGTCTGATAGTTGTTCCACTCGGCGTCGGCGTTCGTCACGACGAGATAGATTGCGCTGATGCGCAGCAACAGGAATGGCTCCACCACCGCCAAACTCAGTTGTTCGCTCATGCGATTCCAACGGCTGTAACTCGCTAAATCCCTGCGCGCCTCGGCGGCGTCACGCAACGGCAGCATGATGCTGTTAGCGGCGTCGATCTCACCGGTAATTTTGAAACCCAACTCTCGCCACGCGCCAAAGGCAGCATCCTTGTTGCGCCGCCCGGCCAGCTGCTCGGCAAAGGCTTGTTTGTAGGCATCGGATGCGGTGAGCGCTCCGGCAATCATCTGCCGATACTCCGCGGTCAAACCCACCTGCGCTCCCAGCGACGTCAAATGCGCACGCAGCTGTTCATAGGAGGTCTGCCACCGTTCTGGCGCCGTCTTACGGTCGCGCCCGGTCTCGGCAAAACCGTAGCGTGCGAAGTCTCGGCGCGCCGTGGCACAGCCATTCAAAGCCACCGTGCACTTTTGACCGAGGTCATCAATGGCAACGATCTCCATGACGTTGCTGAGCCCGCGCCAACCCGCGAGGCCTACGACGGCGGAAATAAGCAACACCAATCCAAAACCGATGCCAATCTTGACCGAAAGCTTCATGTGGTTGAACACGGTTCCCCTCCCTGGCTTGAGCTGGTGGTCGTTACGGGCGCAAGCACGTCGACAAAATCAAGCACACGGTCGACATCGAGAATGATGACAACCCGGTCATCGGTCTTGCCAACATTCCGAATGAAACTGACATCCACCCCTTGCCCGAGGTCGGGGGGTGGCTCCAGTTGTTCATCTACGAGGTCGAGCACATCCGACACGGTGTCGACGATGACGCCGCGCGTGAGTGGCTGGCCGTTCGGCGCCATCACCTGCAGCACAATGATGCAGGTACGATCGGTGTCAGCGCGCTGAGGCAAGCCGAACTTGCGACGCAGGTCCACCACCACAATCACCTCGCCGCGCAGGTTAATCACGCCACGCACAAAGCCCGGCGCACGCGGCACCTCGGTAATCTCCATCAACCGAATGATCTCTTGGACCTTTAGGATCTCGACACCATAGGCGTCTTTGCCGAGGGTGAACGTGAGGTACTTCTTGGCGTCCACACGAATCGAGCGTTTCGACGACAGCGTGCGCGTAGCCATGCTAGCTCCTCGATGCCTCGGGGCTGGGGGTTAGAGACGGCGGGGGGGCAACCACGGTCGGTGCTGGCGCAACGGGTGTAAGAGGCGCCTCGACATGGCGATGTGCCGCTTCGATGATGCCGGCGGCATCAAGAATAAACCCCACGGAGCCGTTGCCCAAGATGGCAGCACCTGACAGCCCCGGGAGGTTGCCGAGATCGGCGGCGATCGACTTGATGACCACCTGTTGTTGCCCCTGGAGGCTATCCACCTGCACTGCACAACGCTGCCCATCTGCCTCAATGACGACGAAGATCGAGGCGCTCGGTTCGCGAATGTAGTCGGCCACATCCATGAAGGTGCCGAGCCGAATCACACGCAGCACTTCGTCACGCAGTCGCACCAGCTCGCCTTTGCCGGCCACACTGATCAAGCCGTCTGCGGTCGGACGGAAGCTTTCGACGATAGATACGGTGGGCATCAGATAACGCTGTCGCCCCACGGTCACTAGCATCGCATCAATGATAGCGAGCGTGAGCGGCACGCGCAGTGCCAGAGTTGTGCCAACCCCTGAGGCCGAGCGGACCTCGATGCGTCCGCGCAGCTCCTCAACGCGCTGCCGCACGACATCCATGCCCACGCCGCGTCCCGAGACGTCGGTGACGGTGGCGGCTGTGGAAAAACCAGGTGTGCTAATAAGATTCACCACCTCGCTGTCAGAGGGATGTTGCCCAGCGCGCAGCAAGCCCTTCGCAACCGCAACGGCGGTGATTTTGGCCATGTCCAGACCCCGACCGTCATCGACCACCTCGATCACGACACTGCCGGCCGCATGGTAGCCACGCAGGATGAGGGTCCCAACTTCGTTTTTATGCGCCGCTCGTCGGATATCGCTGGTTTCGAGGCCGTGATCGATCGCGTTGCGCACCATATGAATCAACGCATCATTAAGACGCTCCACCATGCCGCGATCGATTTCGGTGTCCTCGCCTTCGCTGACGAAATGCAGACGTTTGCCAGACTTGCGAGCTAGGTCGCGGGCCAGGCGCGATAGCTTCTGAAAAGTAGCCCGCAACGGCACCATCCGCAGTGACATGGCTTGGTCCTGCAACGTGTGCATGATCTTGTCGACGTGACGGATATTCTGCGCCAAACGCCCGTACGGGTTGTGGTGAATATCGGCGTGTTGCGTCACCATCGATTGGGCCACCACCAGCTCACCAATCAAGTTGACGATGGTGTCCAAACGCTCGATGCGCACACGTACCGTGGCATCTCCCGCTGCGATGCTTGAGTCCACCGTCGCCACGTCGCTAGTGGGCACAGACTCTCCCTGCAAAGTCTCATCAGCTTCAGATAACGGTGGTGCATGAACCGGGATCTGAACGTCATCGGTAGGCCGGCGCGCCGAGAGGGCTGACAGCTCGGCAACCATCTCATCGTATTGGATACGAAAGACCTGATCGTTGTCATCGCGCGCTGTTCCTAACGACCGGACCATGCCATCAAGCAGGTCACAGGCAGCAAACGCCAGGTCGGCGTGCCCGCCGCTTAAATCGAGCTCGCGCTGACGTGCGCGTTCCAACAAGCCCTCGGCTTGATGCGCCAGGCTCTTGATGCGGCTGAGGTTCAAAAGTCCAGCACCGCTCTTGATGGTATGGAATGCGCGAAACACCGTGTTGATCAACGCTGGATCGTGGGGCGCCCGTTCTAGGCTTAGCAACGCCGTCTCCGCAGCAGCCAAATGCTCCAACGCTTCGGCGACAAACTCACCACGTAGCGAGGACTCATGAACAGGCGCGGGCCGTGACTCAGACGAGATGGCATCACAAGCGTCCACCGGTTTATCTGGCGCCACGCCCTTGTCGCCCGGATCCTCGATGAGCTCGATGGCCTGTTGCACCGCGTTCGCGGCCCGCGCCAGCTCCTCCTCGGGGTGCTGACTGCGCGCCTCCAAGACCACGTTCAGGCAGCTGCGTGCCGTAGTGATGAGTTGCTGCGGTTCAACTGGCAAGCCGCGCACATCGATCTCTTGATGAAGCAGGCGCTGCAAGGTGGTGAGCAGCTCATGGTCATCAGGTACAGCCCCGACAAGCAACGCCACCACGTCGCCGAGTGCCGCTACGAGTTGGTGAAGCTCAGGTACTTCGCGCGAATCGACCATGGCAAGCCCTGCGCGTGCTGTTGGTTGCGTCAAACGCTCATGGGAGCAAGTTGATAATCTGTTCGACGAGGGCATGCTCGTCGTGGTTCTTGAGAATAAAAGCGTCGGCCCCGGCATTTTGGATGAAGGTGTCGACGTGGCTCGGCAGCACCGAGGAATACAAGGCGATGAGCGCTTGGCTCGTGTGGGGATTCTTCCGAAGCAATCGACACACCATGTCTCCGTTCAAAGCCGGCATGTTCACATCTAACAGAATTAGCGTAGGTTGCTCTTTGGCAACGAAGGCCTGAAACCCGAGCGCGCGATTGTAGGTAACGACTTCAAAGCCGCGATTGCGAAGCACTTGCGTCGCCCACTGCAACTCCACGGCACTGTCGTCGATGACCGCGATCTTGGGTAACTTATGGGCAACAGCCATTGCGGTCTCCGCGTGCGGTCCGAGCGCATTCCAGTTGTCGTCGCGCGGCCCTACGATGGTTCACCGCATAGGCCACATGCCCGCGTTCGCGCAGGTATGCTAAACCCTCAGCCATTGAAGTGCTACTGATCTACGGTGATAGATGAAGACCACCATGCGTGGAATTCACGCATAGAGAGTGGTGCTGCGAATGAATTGAGCGACCGCCAACGGGACCGTTCCTTCAATCGATTCGCCAGCGGCCAGGCGTCGCCGAATCTCTGTGCTCGATACTTGCGGCATCGCCACCGCGCTGCCCCGTGCGTTCGGATACCCCGGCCGTGCTAACACCACCACAGGCACGAGCCTCTCCAGATCGGCCCAGCGGTACCAGCTGGGTGCCTCCTGTAAGATGTCGGCGCCCACGGCCAAAGCGAAGCGCCGTTCAGGAAACTGCGCTACCAGCGTCGTGAGCGTGTCGAAGGTGCGCCCCGTCATCCCCGGTTCAGACTCCACCTGGCTTACCTGTACGCGCTCACCAAACGGCGCGCTCAAACACTGACACATCGTCACCCGCGCAGCGAACGGCGCCAGGTCTTTGTTGAATGGGTGCCGATAGACCGGCATCAGCCAAACGGCTTCGGCCCCCAACGCCTCGAGCAAGTACAAACAGGTCATCTGATGACCCACATGCGGAGGGTTGAAGCTACCGCCGTATACGACCGTGGTGCCTGCCAAGAGCATCGGACGAAATCTGGCACTTACCACGGCGAAAAGGTAGAAAAATCACCAAGATCTCAGGTGTGAGCGGCAACGGACCGCGGGGATGAGGGCATGGCAGAACCGATCATCGGCATCGATTTGGGCACGACCAATTCCTGCGGCGCATACGTCAAGGCCGATGGGCAGGTGGTGCTGATACCCTATCGCGGCGGCGAGTTCACCGTGCCTTCGGTGTTCGCGATCGACGCCAAAGGGCACGAGCTGGTGGGCTATGAGGCACAGCGCCAATGGCAGCTGAACCCCAAGAACACGGTGTATGGTGCCAAGCGCCTCATCGGCGTCAACTTCGACTCCGAGCTGGTGCGCGAGATGCAAAAGCGCATCACCTTCGAGATTGCGGCTGGCGACGCCGACGACGTGGTGGTGAAGCTCGGCGGCAAAGTTTTCAAGACCGCGGAAATCTCGGCGCGCATCTTGAAAAAGATCCGCGAAGTGGCCTCGGTGCACCTGGGACAGGCCGTCAACAAAGCCGTAATCACCGTGCCGGCCTACTACAACGACCGTCAACGACAATCGGTGCACGAGGCGGGCAAGCTCGCAGGCCTTGAGGTCATAAGCGTCGTCAACGAACCCACAGCGGCGGCGTTGGCGTATGGCGCCCGCAAATCGATGCACGAAACCGTGGCGGTCTACGATCTGGGCGGCGGAACCTTCGACATCTCGGTCATCGAAATCCGCGACCGGGTCTTTGAAGTAAAGGCCACCGGCGGCGACGTCTTCTTGGGTGGCCTCGACTTCGACAACGCCCTCACCCAATACATCCTCTCCGACTTTCGCGCGGCCCATGGCATCGACCTGGCGGGCGACCCG
>JAKLEG010000110.1 GCA_022703175.1 Myxococcota bacterium
AGGATGAGGACGCACTTCGACGTCTGGTGCATCGCATCCTGAAGACCGCGGGCTATACGCTCCTGGAGGCACCGAATGGTGAGGCGGCGGTGGCTTTGTGTCAGGCGTATGCGGGTACCATCGACCTCTTGCTGACGGACGTTGTGATGCCCGGGATGAACGGACGTGAGTTGGCGATGGTACTCACTCGGGCGCGGCCGCAACTCAAGGTTCTCTATATGTCGGGTTACACGGATGATGACATCTTGCGCCACGGCGTCCTCGTAGAGGGGGTGCATTTCCTAGCCAAGCCGTTCACGCCGGTGGAACTCATCAACAAAGTGGCGGCCGTCTGTAATCAGGAGGCGCCGCGATCGGCGAGTCAGATCTCGACGCCTGCAATGTCTGCACATACTCACGTTTAGAGCTCGCGCCGCGCGCCCCTGTGTGACCCATGCACGTTAGCCCACGAGGAGGCTTTGAAGCCGTGCAAGCACCGCTACGTCAGCGAGTACGCGGAACCGTGCACCCTCGGCGTCATAGCTCTCTGACAACACGCGTGCGGCTCCATGCACTTCGCCTACCAGATGCTGTCGGGCGTATGGAACAACGAGTTCGCCTTCAATGAGTGATTGGTCGAAGTGCGCGACGATAGCCTCGCGTAGTTTGGCGACGTCGACAGGTGTTTTGGCACTTAACAACCTGGCCTGTGGGAACTCGGTGACCAGCGCAGCCTGCGCTGCGTCATCCAGCCGATCGACCTTGTTCAACAGCAACCAAGCAGGTACCTCGTTGGCGCCGATTTCCGCAAGCACCTCGTGCGTTACGGCCAATTGGGCGCGAAAAGTCGGATCGGAGGCATCGGCGACGAATAACAACAAGGTGGCTTCGCGCGCCTCGTCCAACGTGGAACGGAAGGAGGCCACCAGGTCATGGGGGAGTTTCTTAATGAAGCCCACCGTGTCAGATACCAAGATGCGCGGTTTGGTCTCGGGTTGTAGGGCCCGTACTGTGGTGTCGAGGGTAGCGAAGAGCTTGTCCTCAACTAAGACCTCACTCATCGTCAAGCCGCGCATCAGCGAGGATTTGCCCGCATTGGTGTAGCCCACCAGCGCCACCCGACGTTGCTCGTGGCGGTGTGAGCGACGGGCATCGTTGTCACGTTGAATCGCGGCCAGCTCATCGCGCAACTGGGCCACGCGATCGCGGACTTTACGACGGTCCAGTTCCAACGCCGATTCTCCCGCGCCCCGTCCCCCGACGCCACCCCGTTGCCGATCGCCGCCGGCTCCAGCTTCACGCAGCCGGGGTGCCGTGTAGCTGAGCCGTGCGAGTTCGACCTGGAGACGCGCTTCGCGGGATTTGGCATGCCTGTGGAAGATCTCGACGATCACGCCGGTGCGGTCGAAAACCTCAGCATTTGTGGCGCGCTCCAAATTGCGGATTTGGCTAGGGGTCAGCTCGTGGTCCACCACGACAACGCTGGCGCGCGGGGTGTTGGCTGGCAATGCTGAGACCTCGGGTGCGTCGAGCGCCTCGTCTTGCTCGGCGTCGTCTGACTCCGCGTCATCCTGCGCTTCGTCGCGGCGTAGCCTCGCTTTATCGCGCTTCGGTGTGGCCCCCGAGGGGACGAGGCCGGTACCTCCAGTGAGTTCCGCCAGCTCCTTGAGTTTGCCTTCTCCCAACACGGCGGCGCGTGCCAAACCGCTGCGCTTTTGCGACACGGTGGCCACGACGTCGTAGCCGAGCGTCTTCACCAAGCGGCGTAGCTCTGCCAGGTTGGCGGCGTGATCCAGGTCGGGGACCTCGGGGAGTTGCACCGCCACCAGCACGGCGGTGGGGCGATCGGATGTAGGAATACCCATGGCGGGGCAGATACAGGGATTGCGGCCAAAGCGATAGGGAGAAGCAGTCGTGTGCTGCTGAATTGCCTGCGCGGATAATGGTGAAGTGATCGCCTTTGGTGACCCGACGCCGGCAGTTTGCATGCCATGGCCATCGCGTTTTCTCGTGCGTAGCGGTTAGTTCGTTGCGATCTCAGGTAGGGTTGTTTGGCCCACAGCTTTAGTCACGGCTCCGCTTTGCACCAGGTTGATGGCTGTTTGCATGTCGGGGTGGAGGTACCGATCATCCGATAGGTGCGGTACCACTGCGCGCAACAACGTGCGTACCCGTTCGAGGGGCGCGCTGGATTGCAGCGGGGCATGGAAGTCACAACCTTGAGCTGCAGCCAAAAGCTCCACGCCGACCACGCCGAAGGCATTGTGAACCATCGGTATCAAGCGGCGTGCCCCGTGCGCTGCCATGGAGACGTGATCTTCCTGGTTGGCCGAGGTAGGAATCGAATCGACGCTTGCCGGACAGGCGCGCTGTTTGTTCTCCGACACCAATGCGGCGGCGGTGACCTGCGGGATCATGAACCCGGAGTTTAGGCCAGGTTTCGGTGTGAGGAAGGCAGGCAGACCCGACAGTGCCGGGTCCACCAGCATGGCGATACGGCGTTCTGACAGCGAACCGATCTCGCACACCGCGAGGGCAATCGTATCCGCAGCGAAGGCCACCGGCTCTGCGTGAAAGTTGCCTCCTGACAGAGCTTCGCCTTCGTCAGGGAAAATCAGCGGGTTGTCGGAGACGCCATTGGCTTCGGTGTTTAGCGTTGCAGCCGCATTGCGCAGCACATCGAGGCATGCGCCCATCACCTGAGGTTGGCAACGCAAACAATAGGGGTCTTGCACGCGTTGGTCGCCAGTTCGGTGCGACGCTCGGATGGGGCTACCCACCAGCAACGCCCGCAGCGCCTCCGCGCACTCTATCTGACCGCGGTGCTTACGCAGCCGGTGGATGCGTGGGTCGAACGGGGCATCTGAACCTCGGGCAGCATCGGTAGAGAGGGCACCGGTCACCAGCGCTGAGCGGTAGAGCACCTCGGCCTCAAAGAGGCCGGCCAAAGCGTTTGCCGTGGAGAATTGCGTGCCGTTTAGCAACGCGAGCCCTTCCTTGGGGCCGAGAACGATGGGCTCAAGGCCAGCTTGAGCCAGGGCGGCGGGGGCGGACGTACGACCTGTGCTGGTATGAACCTCGCCGACCCCCAACATCACCGCGGTCATGTGGGCGAGCGGAGCTAAGTCGCCCGACGCGCCCACCGACCCTTGGGCCGGCACCACCGGGATCACGCCGCGCGTCAGCATCGCCTCTAGCATTGCCACTGTCTCGGGGCGAACGCCTGAGGCTCCCTGGGCCAAGCTCGCAAGCTTGAGAGCCATCATCAGGCGCGTCACCGGCAGTGACATGGGGTCTCCCACACCTGCGGCATGGGAGAGCACGATGTTTCGTTGCAGTGTTTCGAGGTCGGCGGCGTCAATGCGGACGCTTGCGAGTCTGCCAAAGCCGGTATTGATGCCGTAGGCCGGTTCGCCCTTCGCGACAATACGTGCCACGACGTCAGCGCTCGCCTTGATGGCAGTGCGGCAGGTGGCATCGAGGGTTGGGTTGGCGCCGCGGTAGATGGCGCGCCAATCTGCGAGGGTTGCGGCACCGGGTTTGAGGGTTATCGGGTTCACGTGCATCTCCAACGCAGGTGTTTAGCGATTTGCACCCGATGCGATACACAAGCTCGGCCGGCATGTCGATGCTCTAGATTAGAGCCATGCGCTCCGAGCGGGACGTCTCTTGGCAGGGAATACTTGCGTGCGACTTTTAATGCTTGGTCGTTGGCGTGCGGCGAGTCTGCGGTCGAAGTATGGCATCGACTTCGCGCTCGGCTTCGAGCCAATCCTGGGCCGGATCGCCACCTTGGAAACCACGTCTTTCAGCGCGTAGATACGCGGCCATTTGGATCATCGCGGTACGCTGTTCCGGCGACGCGGTTTGAGTCGTAGGCTCGAAGTTTGTGCCGCTTGGGTTCTCATGTCTGCGGGTGGTGGTGGGCGTGCTACGGCCGTTCTTTTCGTGACTCATCGAATCCTCCCCATGAATTGTTCGGGCTCCGAATTGGGGCCCGTAAAACCATCGTGGAGTTTGACCCTTGTTTGGCAGAAGCACAAGGGGCGCCTGCAAACCGGGAGGCGACGCGGGTCGCACAACAAACGAGACTGCGCCTAGCTGTGGTGGTAGCCATGCAGTTCCGGCTCTCTCTTTATGGGATCCGGGCTTGGAGGAATCGATGGGGTTGCGGCAAAGTTCTCTGGTTGCGTTGGTTGCTGCGTGTGCGTGTACGTCGGCATGGGCCAAGACCAACCCGGTGGTGGAGCTGGCAGTCTCGGACGATGCGCTCACTGCTATCGTGGCAGCAGCCTGTCCGATTCGGCAGGTGCTCGACGGCAGTGCTGTAGGTTTTCCGGGCGTCTCCAAGCTGGAGATCGAGTTGTTTGACCCAAGCGTGCATGTCACCAACGCTGCGGTGAAGGTCACGATGCGCTACCGAGCGCGGGATACGGCCGGCCTGCTAGAGCTGACCGGCGTCGCCAAGCCCGATCTCCGCTTTGTCGTGCTCTCGGACAAAGGCATCATCGAAGCACGCCTGTCACGCCTTGTTGTGACCCTACCTGGGAACTTCGAAGTGCCATTCGATGCCGTGGTGGAGCCGTTCACCTTGCCGGCCATCTGGCCCGCGCCCATCGAGTTCAACGGTAAGTCCATGATTGCCGAAATCACGGTCACCGATGTGGTACCTGAGACGGGGCGGGCGTTGCTCCGAGGGGGCATCGTTTTCAGGCCACGTGCCCGCTAGTTGTCGAGGTCTTGTCTCGTGGGCAGCGTTATCGAGTTTGCCGGATTGAGTCTGGGACGCTACCTTGAAGTAATACGAGGAGAATGTCGTTGCGTCATGTGTGGCTGGTTGTATGGGTGGCCGCAGGCTGTGTGAATCGCACGGGGTTTGCCCCTACTGCACAACATCCGCTGCCGTCGACAGGCGATTCGGGCAGCGATCCGAGCTTGACGGATGTCGCGCCATCAGAGGCCGAACCTGGGGAAGGTCCGTGGGGCGATGTCGACGTCCTTCGCGTGCCCACGTTGGCGTTAGGTCAGCATGGTGCCTGTGCACTCCTGCAAAGCGGCCAGGTGAAGTGCTGGGGTGCTGACTATCGGGGCCAGCTTGGCATCGGTGGTAGTAATGTTGGCGACGCCGCGCTGGAGATGGCAGCCGCGGTCGACCTGGGGAGTGGCTTTGTGGTGGCGAGCGTCGCTGTTGGCTCCTCCCACAGCTGTGCACTCAGCGCTGCCGGCGCTGTCAAATGCTGGGGATCGATGCGCGGCGGTAGGCTCGGCGCCTACTATGGCTGGGGGATGCCCAGCAATCGCGGCGATGATGCGGGTGAAATGGGAGAGGCGCTCTTGGCCGTACCCCTCGGGACGGGCGTAACGGCCCTGCAGTTGAGCGTTGGCGATGCTCATACCTGCGCGCGTGTCACTGGCGGCAGCGGCGTCAAGTGTTGGGGTGAAAACAACCTCGGGCAGCTGGGGCTCGGCGATACCGCGATCCGTGGTGCGAATCTCGCGCAAATGGGCGACGCGCTTGCCTATGTGGACTTAGGATTTGGCGCGGCGCCCGCGCAGGTGAGTTGTGGGAGCGCGCACTGTTGTGCTTGGTCTGGCAGTGGCGGGATCAAGTGTTGGGGTGCGAACAACTACGGGCAGTTGGGGCTGGGCGATACGGCCAACCGAGGTGACCAGGGTGGCGAGATGGGGGTGGCGTTACCCACCGTGCTCTTGGCCTCCGGCGATAACCCCATCACAGTGATGACGGGCGGCAATTTCAGCTGTGCCTTGCTCGGAGGGGGGGCCGTGAAGTGCTGGGGGCAAAACGATTCTGGGCAGCTCGGACGCGGTACAACCACTGCTGTAGGTGTCTCCGCGGCGCAAATGGTTGATGCCTTGACGGCGATCGACTTGGGCACGGGTTTGGTGGCGGTTGAGCTTGCCGCAGGCGCGAGCCATGCCTGTGCTCGTTTCGACAATGGCTCAATGAAATGTTGGGGGCGCAACCAGGTCGGCCAGCTCGGCGTCGGCGATACGGCCAATCGTGGCGATGCCATGGGTGAAATGGGTGACGCACTGCCCTTTGTAGACCTAGGGCCCGGTGCGACGGTTCGTCAAATTGCGGCTGGCAGCAATTTTACCTGTGCCTGGTTGGTCGGCGATACCATTAAATGCTGGGGAGCCAACAACGCAGGCCAACTCGGTCAGGGTGACACTCGCGCCCGCGGCGGGAGCGTCAACGAGATGGGGACATCGCTGCCAGCGTTGACGCTGTTACCGGCCGGCATGTCTCCTGTGGTGCTAAGCGCAGGCGGGGAGTTCTCCTGTGCCACACTGGCTGATCAGCGGGCTTATTGTTGGGGACGCAACAACCTGGGGCAACTGGGCTTGGGCTCCACGAGCCGTGGAGATGCACCTGGCGAGATGGGGGCGGCGCTCAAACCCGTGGACCTAGGCCCCGGCGTTCGTGCCGCGGCGATTGCCGCATCGGCATCCTACGTTTGTGCCATTTTGAGCACTGGCGATGTGAAATGCTGGGGTGACAACGATCGCGGCTGCTTGGGTCTCCCTGGGGGTGATCGCGGCGACGAATTGGGTGACCTCGGGGCGGCGTTGCCCACACTCAACCTAGGCACAGGGCGTAACGCCCAGAGTATTCGACTCTGGAGTGACAACGACGGCTACAATGAAACCTGCGCGTTGCTCGATGATGGCTCCGTGAAATGCTGGGGTTGGAACTACTACCGCGTGGCAGGGGTGGCCAACCCCAACGTGATGGGGGATGGCAACCTTGCTGTAGATCTGGGCAGCGGGCTCACCGGCGTAGCTCTTGCTAAAGGTTATGGCCATGCGTGCGCACTCCTAAACGACCAGGGACTTAAATGCTGGGGCTTCAACGCCTATGGGGGGGCGCCGGGATTAGGCTACTTGGGGCTTGAAGACACGCTGAATCGCTCTGGTGACGACCCAGCCGTGATGGGGAACAACCTTCCGTACGTGCAGCTTGGCGCTGGGCGAGCAGCTGCAAGTGTGGTCGGCAGCCATGGAGGTTTTTTCACCTGTGCGATGCTCGACAATCACGACCTCAAGTGCTGGGGTGAGGGTGCCAACGGCGCGTTGGGTCAAGGCGATACCCGTGCGCGTGGTGATGAGCTTTTGGAGATGGGTGATGCTCTGCCTGCGATAGCGCTCGGCTCCGGTCGGTATGCGGTGCAAGTGGCAGCCGGCAACCGCCACGCGTGCGCCGTGCTTGATGATGGCTCGGTGAAGTGCTGGGGGCTCAATGATCGCGGTCAGTTGGGGCTGGGTGATGTCGCAAACCGCGGCGATGGACCCGGGGAAATTGGCGATGCGTTACCAGCGTTACCGCTGGGCGAGGCGGCTGTAGCTGTCGCGGCAGGTGCCTATTTCAGTTGTGCTGTGCTCATAAGCGGCGCCATCAAGTGTTGGGGCGACAACGATTACGGCCAGCTTGGCCAGGGACATCGACAGGCTGTTGGCGGCGCTCCGGGCGAGCTGGTGGCGCTTCCCGCCGTGCAGTTGGAATAGTGGTGCGCACTCAGGGGTCGGGGCGATTCTGTGAGGCATAAAAAAACACCCGGCTAACTTGTGACAGCTAACCGGGCGTTGATAGGGGCGAATGTTGGAGCGGGACAAGGGATTTGAACCCTCGACTTCAACCTTGGCAAGGTTGCACTCTGCCACTGAGTTAGTCCCGCTCAGTGAGGTCGACCTTTTACCGAAAGCGGCGAGATCTTGTCAACTACTGATCGATCATCTCCGATAGATCGATCGTATCGTAGTTCAAGCTTGAACCTGGTTCGCCCGCTTCTAAATACATGTGCCGGCGTTCCATGTGTTCGGCCAGTGCCGGAAACAATTCCAGCACGTTATCCGAGCGAATCGCCACCGGTAGGTCGCGCTCTTCGGTGAGCACCACGCCCAGTGAACCGAGCTGTTCCAGGCCGCCGTGGAAGCCCGAGCTGGCAATCGCGTTGGCGTTGCCTGGCATCTCGAAACCGATCGAGGCATACGGCCGTTTGAACGACACCAGCACCTGGCCAGGGTAGCGGACGCTCACCGACAACAGCGACGTGCGTGCGCGGTGAAACAGGTCAGGATAGTTGCGCAACAGCGTCAGTTCGAACAGCGCCTGATCGTCATAGACCACGAACTCGGCACCGCTTACATCCACCGGCACATCGAGCGCGGTGTAATCGGCGCCACTGGGCAGAAAGTAGCGATCGGTGGTTGCATCGTAGCCAAACGTCACAAGCTCTCGGCCGCCACGCCAAAGCGTGGTCCACGCGTAGCGGCGGTTCGGATCAATCGCCAAATTGGGTGTGCCCAGGCTCACGGCCAGATCGACGGTGGGGCTGCCGCTGACCCGTTCGGCGACACTTTGGGCAAGCGCCGCCTCGGTGTGCAGCGACAGGTAGCTTACGCGCGTGTGAATGATCGGGACGGCCCACATGCCGCCTTGACGCCGACCGGCGTCAAACGACTCGACCGGCGTGATTCCGACTCCGCGCATGACGTCGTCGAAGCGCACCAGTTGGTCTTCGCTGGCGGGTAAGAAATCGAGGGCGTGGTCGGAGAACAGCGTGAACAGGAAGTTTCGTTCCGGGTGTTTGCGCTTAAATTCGGCAATGCGATGCCACAAAACGATGAACGACTCTTCCACCATCTCGCGGGTCTGCATGTGGCCCATCACATCCAGCTCAGGAATGTAGGCCGTGAACACGGGCTCAAACTCACTTTTTTGGGCCAAGAGGAAGAACAGACTGTCCAACGAGTCGGCAAAGCTAAGCTCGGTGGTTTGGTAGGTCCAAACGGTGTCCAGGTAGCCGTTCGCGTAGTAATCGAACGCAGTGTAGTAGGTGGGGGTGTGGAACGTCGTGCCTTCCACGGGTGGGATGCCGTGGTTGACCAGCCCCAAGTAGCCTTTGTTTACGATGGTGTCTTGGGTGGGGTCGTAGAACTCATACTCGTAGCCTCCCATCCTTTCCGAGTGCAGGATACGGCTCCAGCTGGCGTCCGAGGTTGCTGGAAACATTGCGACAAAATGAGCTCGCCGCCAGTCCCCACCGCTAAACCCTTGGTAGACCTCGGGGCGCATGGCGATCACATCACTGACGGTCGCGTACGATAGGCCATCGAGGCCGAGATAGACGCGCACGGTTTTGTTGCCGCCGGACTTGCCGTGGACGGGAATGCTGTTCAACAACGCAAATTGGTCCCAGTCGCACGCGGACAGCAATACAAGGCAGAAGGCGAGCGCTAGGCGAGGTTGCATGGTGCGAATCTACAGCAGCAAACCAGCACTCACCAGCGGTTGACCCTGCATGCCATCAGGCGAGATACGGTAGAAATAGCCTGCGCGCGCTTCCAGCCACTGCCAGTTCAACCGGTAAGACGCGCCGAAGATGTATTGATCGTGGTCCCACATACCAATCTCACCGCCGTGCAGGAGCAGCGAGTGATTCTCAAGAGCCAGTAACTCCGCTGTGACAAAGGCGCCGGGCGTAACTTCGCTTCTCACTTTGGAACCAAACACGCCTAACGCCGTGACGCTCGGGTGCAGTTGCAGCCAGGAGGCTACTTTAATTGTTGCGGCCACGCTGAGCGGCGCCACGACGATGGTGTGATCGGGGTTGTAAATCCGCGAGGTGTAGCGGCTAGAGGCGAAGGCGCTGTCGGCGCCAGGCATCAACACGTAGGTGCCAAGTTGGCCGGCCAAAAGCACGCGATCATCGCGGTAGAGGGGGACCTTGAGCTGGAAGTTGGGTGTTCGCATCACCAGTGAGGTGGGCGCGACTCCGAGTTGGACAACGCCGCCGATACCAAACAGCACGTTCGAGCTACCAATCAGCGCACGCCGATGGGGCAGCAGATGGCCGTTGTTTTCCCAGAGCGGATAGATGCCATTGGCGGCGTGATCGAAGGGGTTGTCGGGCTCGACTTCCGCCGCCTCCGTGCGCACGGCGACGTCAGTGTGGGGCGTCGCTTCATCACCTTGCCATGCCAACTCGATGGCCTTGGGTTGAAGTGGGGCGCCTGGTGTCGATTCCGAATTCGGCGTAGGGGTGAACGTAAGTGCCACCAGCGCAAGCGACGGCATGAGCATCATCGGAACATCACCTCGGCTGTGTCCGTTGGGGGCGGCTCCAGACAACGGTCGTTCCCACCTCCACAGCCTTTCTCGTCCGAGGTTATCGGCGCCATGGAACTGGGTGTTGCGTTAAAAAAATCAGTCATTACAGTGAGTTGTGCAATTGTTGCGGTGCTCCCAAAGGTGGCTTTCGCAGGCCCCATGGACACCGATTTGCGCATCGTCAGCTACAATATCTACAACCGCCCGTGGCAACGGGCAGCGCGACTTGAGAGGGCGCAAATGCTGCTGGGGTCGCTGGGGGCTGATTTCGTCGCCTTGCAGGAGAACGCCCGCTACTTCCGCAGTGACACGGTACCCAGTGAGCTGTTTGCCAAGGCGTTGGGTTACGAGGTGCACACCCATTGGAACGAGGATGGTTTCATTTTTTCCACCGGTGAGGCGGTGTTGTCACGCTGGCCGATTCTAGACCGTGGCGGCCTTACCTTCGCACAGAATCGCTTTAATGATGCCAAAGGTGCGGCCTGGATCCTGGTGGACACGCCGTCCGGTCCGTTGGCGGTGGTGAGCGTGCATTTGGTCTCGATGCTTGGTGGGGTGATCAAACGGGCACAGCTCGCGGAGCTTACCGCCCTGCTTAAGCGACTGCGGGAGCGGGCGCCGGTGCTCCTGGCTGGGGACCTGAATGAGGCCGAGAGCGAACCGCTCGTGCGCAGCTTCTTTGCCGAGCTTCAGGCCCAGAGTTGGCTTGGGGTCGCCAAGCTGCCCGTCGGGATGGGGAGTTGGGCGGGAGGCTACGGTCGGGCTTGCGACGACCCGGAGGCGGAGCTCATTGATAGCATCGCCGTGGTGGCGCCGACACAAGCCAGCGTGAGCCTGGTGATCACCGCTGCCGATCTACTCCGAACCCAGCCACCACACCCCTCCGATCATTGTCCGTTGTTGGCGCGAGTGCAGTTGCACTCGCCATAGCACCCACATTGTGACACATCTGTTTGTTGGCAGGCCCTGCGTGGGTGGAGATAGGCCTGCATGGGCGGTAGCATGAATAGTATGAAAGCAACGGCGTTATTCGCGGGCCTCACCACGATCGGCGTCTTTGGCTGTGGCGGCCAATTGGTTGTGCAGAGCCTGCTGTGCACCGCCACCAGCGAGTGTCCAGCAGACCAACTGTGCGTGGCCGGCAGATGCCAATCTATGGCCAGTGCCGGTTGTGCCTTCGACAACCCGGCTGGCAATTGTCCTGATGGGCAGAGTTGCCAGTGCGGCCTGTGTAGCGCGACGCCTTACGCCTGCTGTTCGTGTACCGCGACCCAAGGTTGCGAGGACGGAGTGTGCGTGGAGGTCACGACCGACAATCGGTGTGCCGCCAATCGACCGACGGGATTGTGCGCCGATCAAGAGGTCTGTGTCGGAGGTTGCTGCGTGCCTATCGACGAGCGCAACCGCTGCAACAGCGATCATCGGCAAGGGCTGTGTTTGCCGGGCGCGGCCTGCGTCGACGGTAGTTGCGTGGTCGTCACCGAACGTGCCTGCAGCGCCGAAGAGCCGACAGGGTTGTGTCCGGCGGGTCAGGTGTGTGGTCCTCCTTGTGCTGTGGCGGAGTGTTCCACCGCGGTTCCGTTTGGCGCCTGTGCGTGTGGTGCTGGGCGCGACGAGATCTGTTTGAACGGCAGTTGCGGTGTGTTGCCGTGCAGCCCTCAACATCTCGACGGGGTCTGCTCCGAAGGTGAGTTTTGCAGCGCGGCGGGTGCGTGCATTGCGGAGGGCTCGTGTCTTGTTGTGGATGACTGCCCATGGGGGGCAGGGATTTGCAGTTGTCCCACGACCGGCGGCACGTGCGTCAACGCGGGCTATTGTCGCTGTGACGAGGATTGCCATTCAGAATTGGCCGAGCACTGCGACATCGAGACGTCGCAATGCGTGCGCGACCAATCCTGCGACGTCGATACCGAGTGTCTGACGGAGGAGTATTGCGGGTCGCAGCACATGTGCCTGCCGGATGGCACCTGTGAAGTCACCGCCGACTGCGAACTCGTCGCCGATGGCCAAATCTGCTCCTCGGCGGGCCTGTGTGTGTTTGAAGGCTCATGTGCTGTGGACAGCGATTGCGATGCCAACGAGTTGTGCAGCTGCAAGATGCTCACCGCCCCAGAATGCATTCCGACGGGGAGTTGTGTCTGCAACGAGGACTGTCCTCCCGGCCAAGGCTGCAACAGCGGCGCTTGCGAGACGACGGCTCCTAGCTGCACTGCCAACGCGCCCGCAAGTTGTGTGGGGAACCTTTGGTGCTGTCCGGCAGGTGAGACCTGTTGCCCTCAGGGGCAGCGTTGCAGCGCCGACAACCATTGCATCGATGACCGCGCGTGTGTGGGCGACAGCGATTGTCCGGTCGGTTGGAGCTGCGAGAGTTACGTCTGCGTTCCTGGCGAAGCCTGCATTAGCGCCACCTGCGCCGATGGCGAGTACTGTAGCGTCGCCAGTGGCTGCCTGCCGGTGGGGAGCTGCGCCGTCGATGCTGATTGCTTACCGGGTGAGGTCTGCAATGCCTTGTTTGAGTGTGAGCCAGGTGCCGCATGCGGTAGTACGGTGTTTGGTGCGACCTTGGTGCCGCCCAACATGTTAACGGTGCTCGACCGCTCTGGGAGTATGAACGAATGCATTGGGGGCACTGGCCCGAGTTACACGCGTTGGAATGTGATGCGCAATGCACTAACGACCGTGCTGAACGACAACGATGAGTTGATCCGTTTCGGTCTGTCGGTGTTCCCACACCTCTGCCCAGGGAGCGACGCTTGCGGCACGACGAATGGCAGCAGCTGCCAATATGAAGACTGCACGGGCAGCTGCGATTGGAATGATGTCTGCGCCGCCTACACCAGCCAAAGCACCTGTAATGCCACGTATCCATGCGGTTGGGAGAGTGGGGCCTGCCTGGTTTCGCCCCCGCATCTAGATTTTCGGCAATCGGTCTGCGAAAGCTATACATCGCGCAGCATCTGTCGCTCGCATGCACCTTGCTATTGGTATGACAACGCCTGCCATCTGGACACCGGAAACACGATGCCCGGGACGGTGGACGTGCCGGTGGCGGCGGGGCAGGTTGACACCATCGTGAGCCGGCTGGCGCCAGCAGCCTCCATGTACCCTGGGGGAGCGACTCCGACGGCGCGCACTCTGCGGATGATTAGCGCTAACCCGGGAGCCTTTGGGCTCCCCGACCCGGCGGATACCACCGTGCGTGCCAATTACATCATGTTGATGACCGATGGTGACGCCAACGGTGATGGTGGAACCTATGGGGTTTGTGACGGCAACTTGGGATACACCGATGCCGA
>JAKLEG010000111.1 GCA_022703175.1 Myxococcota bacterium
CCATCATCGAGTTGATGCGTGAGCTGAACCATCAAGATGGCACAACCTTTATATTTTCTACCCACGACCAACGGGTGATGGCACACGCCGATCGCATTGTGCGCGTCGTGGACGGCCTGATTGCCGATGATGGTTTGTCGAGCGCCAAGCCCCACGCGGCGCAGGGTTAAACGATGACTGGCTCAGCGTCGTTGCGACTGCTTGCGGTGTTGGCGCTCCGGAATCTTTGGACCCATCGCGCCAAGAGCTTGGTGGTGGGAGCCTTGATGGCGCTCGGCACCTTTTTACTCGTGCTCGGCAATTCGCTTTTGGCTTCGGTGGAAGTCGGGATGGAGCGGAGCATCACCGGCAGCATCGCCGGGCATATGCAGGTGTATGACAAGCACGCCAAGGATGAATTGGCGCTGTTTGGCGGCGGCATGATGGCCTCAGATGACATCGGCCAGATTTCGAGTTTTGCGCCGGTGAAGGCGGCCCTGAAGGACCTTCCCGATGTTCAAGCTGTGGTGCCAATGGGAATTACCATGGCCACTGTGGCGCTCCCTGGGGAGCTGGAGTTAACGCTTACCCGCATGCGGGAAGCGACCCATCAAGGTGATGCCACTTCGCGAACGCGTCTGTTTGCACAGGTGTTGCAAATTGTTGCGCAGATGAAAAAGGACACGCAGCACACGCTGTCACTTACGAGCGACGTGGCCCGCGTGGAGCAAGACGTGGCCATCTTCGACCATGTCACGGCGCCGGAGTTTACGCTCTTCCTCGAACGCACGCCGCTCGAAGCCCTGGAGTACTTGGACACCAAGTTGGCACCACTCGCGGGTGACGGTCGTACGGCCTACATGCGGGTGTTGGGCACCGACCTGGATCAGTTCACTAAAGAGTTCGACCGCTTTGTGCTGATTGAGGGGCAGCTCGTACCCCAGGGCAAGTCGGGCATGCTGTTATCACGGCGTTATCGGGATGAGTTCTTGAAGAATCCGGTGGCGCGCGACCTCGATAAGCTTTACGACGCGGTGGTCGTGCAAGGGCACCGCCTGGCGTATGACGCCAAGTTGCGCGATCAGGCTCGCCGCCTGCCCGCCCAGTACGCGCGCATCACCTACGACGTGAGTGCTGAGGCCGCGGCCAAGTTGGAGGCGGCGTTGAAAGCGGAGTTGAAGCTGCCCGACGCGAATCTGGCCGACCTGATGAAGGCGTTTCTTACGATCGACGACAACAACTTGGCGGCGCGCCACGCCTTTTTCGAGGCTCAGATTGTGCCGAATATTCGGGAATACACTGCGGAAATCGGCAAGCCCCTGACACTGCGGAGTTTCACCAAGAGTGGCTACCTAAAGGCGGTGAACGTACCGATCTACGGCGTGTTTGACTTTAAGGGGCTCGAAAGCTCCGATTTGGCAGGCGGTCAAAATCTGATCGACTTGCCAACATTTCGTGAGTTGTTTGGCGCGATGAGCGAGGCCCAGCGAGCGGAGTTGGCGGCGGTCAAAGCGCGCGTGGCCACTCGGGACGTAGGTCGCGACGATGCCGAGGCTGCGCTGTTTGGTGACGCAGCCGACATCCAAGGCGTTCAGGCACAGGCGGCCGTAGGCTTTGATGAGTTTTCTGGGGAGGCTTTGGGGGACATCAAGAAGGCGGCCGAGGCTGCGACGGCCGATCGCCGCTTCACCGCGGTCGACATCGACAACGGCCTCGTATTGACGGCGGCCGTGGTGTTGAAGAGCCGCGACCGCTTGGTTCCTGCACTTCAAGCGGTACAAGGCGCGCTTGACCAGGCCAAGCTTGAATTAAAGGTGGTCGACTGGCAGAAGGCGGCAGGCCTTGTGGGGCAGGTTATCTGGGTGATTCGCGGCATCCTTTATGTCGCGATTGGCATCATCTTTCTGGTCGCACTGTTCATCATCCACAACTCGATGGTCATTGCCACGATCGACCGCACGAGTGAGTTGGGTACGATGCGCGCCATTGGGGCGCAGCGTCTGTTTGTCGTGACGATGTTCATCGCCGAGACGTTGGTGTTGGGACTTATCGCCGGCATTGTCGGCTCGGCGCTGGCAGGGCTGTTCGTAGGATATTTGGGGCAGGTCGGCCTGTCGGCAGGCGGTGTCGATGTGTTGGTGTTTGTCTTCAGCGGCCCACGCCTCTATCCGAGCGTTTCGCTGATGCACCAACTTGCAGGAGTTGCCACGATTGTCGTGGTGAGTCTGATTGCGACTTTTTATCCTGCCCTCTTGGCCAACAGCGTGCCGCCGGTCGTGGCGATGCAGGCCAAGGAGTAGCCCATGCGGATGTTGCTCGTCATTGCCTTTCGCAACTTGGTACAGGCTCGGCGCCGCACCGCGCTCATCGCCACCGCGCTTGCCATTGTCACGATGGTGATGACGCTGTTGTTGTCGTTGTCGCAAGGGCTGTCTGAGACGCTTTTGGTGTCTGGCACCACCTTGTCATCGGGGCATGTGAATGTTGGCGGCTTCTACAAGATGTCGCCCCGCGACGCGTCGCCGATCATCAACGACGAGGCCAAGCTTACCCAACTTATCAATGACAACGTCAAAGGCGTTGACTACGTGGTGGGGCGGCTGCGTGGTTGGGCCAAGGCCGTCAGCCCCAAAGGCAGTGTGCAAGTCGGA
Source organism: Myxococcota bacterium (assembly GCA_022703175.1). Classification (GTDB taxonomy): domain Bacteria; phylum Myxococcota; class XYA12-FULL-58-9; order XYA12-FULL-58-9; family XYA12-FULL-58-9; genus JACRCV01. The sequence goes on from JAKLEG010000111.1 coordinate 2,631, forward strand.
ATCACGGGACTCGATTTGAATCGCGAGCCTACGTTTGCGCAGCGTCTGCAGGTGGTGGCCGGAGACGTGCAGTCGCTACGCGAGCTCAACACCGCCATCATCTTTGAAGCGCAAGCCAAGCGGTTGGAGGTCGGCGTCGGCGATGTCGTGACGTTGTCGTTCGAGGCATTTACCGGCCAACGCGACACAGGCGAGGTAAGGGTGGGCGCAATCGCCAAAGATATGGGCTTTATGTCGGGGTGGAGCCTGTTTGTCTCTAACGACTCTTTGCGCACAATGTATCGCATCAAGTCTGACGTCACCGGTGCCTTGCATGTCTACTTGAAAGACGTGGGACAATCGGCGGCAGTGCTAGAGCAGCTCCAAGGCGTCTTCAAGAACGCGGGCTACACCTTGATGGATCATGAGGGTGCGCCTTTTTGGATGAAGTTCGAGCGGGTCGGCAGCGAGGATTGGACCGGGTTGCGTTTGGATTTGACGACCTGGGATGAAGAGTTGGCGTTTCTGCAGTGGGTGGTCACCGGCCTCGATATGATCGCCTTCTTTTTAGCGGCGATTCTTATGGTGATCATTGGCATCGGCTTCATGAACACGATGTGGATTGCGGTGCGCGAACGCACTCCGGAGATCGGCACGATGCGGGCCATCGGCATGCGCCGACGCAAGGTTCTGGTTTTGTTCTTGTTGGAGGCTACGATGTTGGGGCTCATTGCCACCGGGATAGGTGCCCTGTTGGGAGGGCTCGTGGGGGTGACGTTGGACCATGCCCAGATCCGCGTGCCTTACGAAGCCGCGCAGGCGGTTTTGATGAGTGATGTTCTCCACCTATCCGTGAAGCCTGCGCTGCTGATCAAGTCGGTGTTGGGCTTCACCTTCATTACGGCATTGGCGGCATTGTGGCCCGCGCTGCGTGCGGCACGGATGCGGCCTGTCACCGCGATTGGACACGTGAGTTAGTCAGGAGGCTTTACGATGATGGTGTCTGGGCTCGCAATAGTGCTCGGCTTGGTGCAGGTCGCGCAGGCGGCGCTTTCCAAAGAAGAGATGGTGAAGCTCTTGGCCACCATCGACGATCGGCAAACCAATGGCGGTGATTACAAAACGCTCGCCTACATCGAGCAAAAGCAACATGGCAAAGATGACCTGCTGTACGAGGCTGTGGTGTACCGCCGTGATGCCGATGACAAGCTGATGATCTTGTTTTTGAAGCCCAAGGCGGAGGCCGGCAAAGGCTATCTGCGCTTGGACAAGAACCTCTTTATGTACGACCCCTCGGTGGGCAAATGGGAGCGCCGCACCGAGCGCGAGCGAATTGGCGGCACCGGCTCGCAACGTAATGACTTTGACGAGTCGCGTCTGGCCATAGAGTTTGACCCCGCATACGTGGCCGAAGAGAAGCTAGGCAAGTTTGCTGTGCATCATTTGAAGCTCACCGCCAAACCGGGCGTCGACGTGGCATATCCGGTGGTGGAGCTTTGGATCGATCCGGCGTCGGGGAACGCCCTGAAACAACAGGAGCGCGCGCTTTCGGGTAAGTTGATGCGCACCGTCTACTGGCCAGCTTGGAACAAGGTGTTCAGCCCCTCCAAGGGCGCCGACGTCTACTATCCGAAAGAAATTAGGATATTCGACGAGATCGAAAAGGGCACGAGCACCACCGTGGTGCTGCAAAAAGTTGACTTGTCGGCGCTCGACCCCAACATCTTCACGAAGGCGTGGCTGGAGAGTAAGAGCCGATGAGCGTGGCGCTGTTGTGCGCACTGGTGCTCGCCCAGACCGAGGCCAATCGTGACGACGCCATTTTTGGTGGACCAGAGGCGGCGATCACTGCGCCTGAGCCTGCCGCCGTGGACGTCAGTGATGCTGCCACAGAGCAACGCGACGCTGGCTTCTTTGATCGGGAGGGGGCCCAAGACACAGGCATGTTGCTCAAGCAGCGCACCGACGATAGCGACAACAAGTTGGTGTTGGGCGGCAAGCTCTACCTGCGTACGGAGTACAACGCCTACCGCGACGGGGTGGCCAGCGAGTTTCCGTGGCAGAGTCCGAGCTACCTGGACTTCTACGGGGATGCGCGGCCGAGTGAGCGGGTGCGCGCGTATACGAGTGCTCGGCTGCGCTACGATTTTTCGGTCACCGAGGGCGCACTCGATACCAACGGGCAGGTGCGGCGCAAACAGCAGATCGCGCTGAACGAGCTCTGGCTGAAATTTGATCTGGAGCGCGTGGTGTTTGTTACCGCGGGCCGGCAAGTGGTGCGCTGGGGGGCCGGGCGTTTCTGGAATCCCACCGACTTCCTAAACAGCCAGTACAAGGATCCGCTGGCGGTGTTCGATGAGCGCTTGGGGCTTGCGCTCGTGAAGGCACACCTGCCGATTGAGAGCCTGGGTTGGAATTTTTATGCGGTGGCTAATTTGGAAGATGCAGCACGCCCCGACGAGGTGGGTGGAGCGTTGCGGGCTGAGATGGTGCTGGGATTGGCGGAGTTGTCGCTCACGGCGGCCAAGCGCAAAGGTACGCCCGCGCAGTATGGTGTCGATCTCTCGGCAGGTCTGGGCCCGATCGATCTGAAGGGGGAGGTTGCTCTGCAGCGAGGACTCAGCGCGCCGTTTTATCAGGGGCCGTTCAATCTTACGGGCCTGTCACCGCCCTACGACGTTACTGACTTGGCTGAGCCAACGCCAAGCTTGCGCGCCGATAGCTGGTTTCCGCGTGCGGTGTTGGGGTTTGAGTGGGGGCTCAAGTACTCGGATGACGATGCGCTCTATGTGGGTGGCGAGTACTTCTACAACAGCATGGGCTACCGGAATGTCGACAAGTACGCCTACCTGTTCATGCGCGGCGCCTACGTGCCGTTGTACACCGGCGTGCATTACGCAGGGGCCTACGTTTACCTGCCGGCCCCGGGGCCGTTCAATAACACCACGTTGTTGGCCAGCGCCCTTGCCAACCTCTCCGACCGTTCGTTCCTGGCCCGCTTTGATTATCGCGTGCGTATCCTCACCTATGTGGATCTGCTCACCCATGTCGCGTGGCATGGCGGTGCTAATGGCGAGCTGCACTATGGCACCGACGTCCCGGCGCCCGCGCGAGCGCTTGCGCGCTATGGTCAAACCTGTGCCGAGGGCGCAAGCCTCATGGGTGACACGGGGATGAGCCCCGAGGCCACGCAGACCTTCTGCCAGAACGGCTGGCACGTGACGCAGCCGTTTGTAGACGTGGGCGTGGGGTTGAGTCTGGCGTTTTAACGCATGGTCGTATAGCACCAGGCCTGCGCTCAGCAGACTCATCCGGCGCGCGTTGTGACGACGCAGTGGTTCAAAGAGGTGTCTGTAAGGTGTCGATTCTATTGGCTATTTTTATCATTATTGCAAGGTGGTGACTTCGGCGCACCCGGGTTTCATGGGCCGTCGATAATGGCCAGCGGTGGGGTGTGTCTCGCCAAGGAGTCGCGTGATGCCGATCAAAACTGTTGATACTCAGGCTGCATTTTCAGCGATCGTGCGTGCCAACGCCCAAGCTGCGGCCGGTAACAATACCGTGGTGGCGAAGAACGAGCGTGCGAACCTGGATCCCTACCTACTGAAACTCGACGACAGGCTGCGCGCCGAGCAAGGCAAGCATGGCCGTGTGACGGTGGACAAGTTGGAGGTGCGCGCGGAGCGTGAGTTGCAGCAGGCGTTGGCGCCGCTGCAGGCCACCAGCGTTGCCGACGCTAAGAGCGTTTCCAAGGAAGAGGTCGCGCAGGTCGCCAAGGCTGATCCGGAGCTGGGCGCCATGTTGCAAGTCGCTTACGCCAAGGCCGCGCGTCTGGTGCCGGGGCGCGCTGGGGACGCCGAGCGCGTCAAGGGCTACTTCGAGAAGTTTGATTTCGCGAGCAACCGCCTCGGGCGTAGCGTCGATTTCCTCAAGGGATTGGGAGTCGAACTGGATGCGCGGGCCCAGTGGGGTGACCGTGAGCACATACCTGCGCCCGTGCTGGGCGCTTTTGACTACTACTATCAAGCCGAAGCGCACGATATCGGCAGCGTTGTGCTGCGCCGCATGACGATTGCGGGCCAGGACATCTACACCCTGTACACGACCACCGACGGCGACAAGAAGTTTTTGGAGATCTATGACTCCACGGGGCTGCCGTTGGCCTCGGCACGTATCAACGCCGAGCGGCTGTTGGGCTGGGATCCCTATTTTGGTCATGCCCGCCAGAGCACCTTCTTCGTGCAAGCGGCTGAGCACACTGGCGACAAGCCGCTTCCCGACGGTTGGGTCCCGGAGTTGGTGTTGGATGCCGGAAAAATCACGCATGAAAACGGCGTCATGCGGGGATTTGACACCGTGATCCCAATGACCTCCGAGCAGCTGCAGTTGGCCTGGGCAGGTCTAGAAGTGCAGTGGGATCGGGTGATTGGCATGCGCGTTTTGGGGCCGGATCCGGTCGAGCTTGGGATGCAGAACCACAGCGGGGTGTTGCGCTTGGGCCGCTACACCGACCCGCAAACTGGCACGAGCTACAAGGTGGCCGACTGGAAAGACGTCGACGACGACAGCCGCACGTTGTTCTTCACTCCCGGCCAAGCCGGCACGCTGGCCCTCACCCTCGATCAGTACAACAACTAAGCCCTCCTACTTGCCGCGACCGCGGGAAGAATCGCTAACCTTTGTGTCACCCATAAACCTCGACGGAGGTTTTGCGTGGCTTACGAGGATTTTGTCAGGCGTAACGTTCCCTATGTCGCCCCCGTGACCCAGGCGCGACTACGCCAAACCCGGGTTCTGATTGCCGGCTGCGGCATCGGCAGCTTTGCAGCCGAGGCCTTGGCGCGCTTGGGATGTGAGACGTTCGTCTTGATCGACCCCGATGTCGTCGAGCTCTCCAACCTGAATCGTCAGTGTTTTAGAGAGGCTGACGTGGGCCACTTGAAGGTCGAGGCGCTTGCGGCGCGACTACGTAGCGTGCGGGAGAGCATCTGTGTGACCGCGCTGCCTGTGGCCATCGGCCCTGAGAATGCAGCCGCTTGCGTGGCGCAGGCCGACTTGGTGATTGACTCGGTTGACTTGGTGAGCGCAGCGGCCGTGGTCGCGTTGCACGATGCCGTGCGCGCCGCCCATAAGCCGGCGATCACCCTCCTGAATATTGGTTTTGGTGCCGGCGCGATGGTGTTTCCAGCGCACCATCCGGTGAGTTTTCGTGAGGCGTTTGGGTTACCGGCGCAAGGGTCGCTGGTGGGGACATCCTACCTTAGTTTCTTTGTGCCGATTTTGGGGCGGCTCGCACCTTACATGGATCCGCGCGTTAGCCAAGCGTTGGCTCCCGTGCTGCAGTTGATGGCCGAGGGCAAACCGTGTCCGGCGCCGCAGGTTGCGACCGGGGTGTTTGCTGTGGCGCATCTGTGTGCCCATTTGACGACCTGCTTGCTGGCGCACGAGGCCGTCCCCGTGGCGCCTGAGTTCATCCTCTATGACCCGGTCAAGGCGATCGCGGCCAGCGCGATTTCTTTGGGTCAAACGCAAGCGATTGCGGTGGCTTGAGGCGCCCGGTTGCGCACGCGGTCGCCATACCGCATCATGCAGTGATCCGCCCAGCTGGCGGTTTGCTAAAGGAGCGCAATCGTGTGGGCGGCTTGGGCTGTGTGGGTGATGGCAACTGCCGCCGAGGCGTTGGCGCCGGTGCCGCGTACTCTCACCGTGCTGAGTTTGGCCACCAACGAGCTGGAGCTTGCGCGCGAGCGCCGCTGGCAGACCCGCCTGGCACTTGCTCTCGACGAGGTGAGCGTGGAGATGCGTGCCGTGCCGCAGTCGGACTTTGCCGAGCTGTCGGTGGGTGCGCAGCAGGAACGCGCGTTGGCTTTGCTTGGGTCAACGGCTGTTCAGGTGGTGTTGTGGATCGAGCCGCCCAAGGCTGCATGGGTTCGGGTGAATTTGGTGTGGCTTCAACGCGGCCAACCCCACTATCACCGGCTCGAAGCGCCTGAGGTCGCACGCGCCGATGCCGATCTGGCGTTGGCGGTGCGCGAGTTGTTTGCCCAGCTGCCATGGGATGAAGTTGGGACGCCGGAGAGGGTGCCCCCCGTGAGGCTCTCGGGCCCAGCGCTACAGCGGGGTGCGGCGTCGCTGGCGGTGGCAGGATCGGAACCGTTGCCGTTCGCGTTCAGTAGCACTGCGATTGCGCTGGTCGGGGTGGCGGGTGGACATGAACCATGGCGGGCTGGCGTGCGGCTGGGGGGACTTGCGTGGGTCTTTTACCCCCTCGGGGTTGGCGCCAGCATAACGGCTATGACCAATCCGGAGTCTAGCACCTATTTGGCGCGCTATGCCGTCACCAACATTGCACTCATGTCGGAAGTTCAAGCTCAGCTAGCCATGACCGCAACATCGTTTTTAGAGCTCAGCCTGCGTCTGGGGGGCGACTATGCCTATCAGCGCTATCGCAACGTCGGCGGGCTGCCCGTGCACAGCGGTGTGTCGTTTGCGGGAGGGGCCTCCGTGGCCTCCTGGTTGCGCTTGGGGGGGGCGTGGCAAGTCGGCGCGGCACTGGAGCTTTTGCATCGCCGCAACGTGGTGGAGTTGCGGCGTCAAAGTGATGGTGAGCGCTTGTCGGCCGAGCCCCACACCTTGATGGGGGTCAGTCTGGGCCTGCGGGTTTTGCCATGAGGTGTGTGTGAGCGGCGCAACGGGAAGAAAACCTGGGGCTCATGACACCGATCACCAAGGTCCCGATCGGATCGGGCGCGAGATCGCGACAGTTTCCGGCGATTTGCGTTCGGACCGCGAGCTGGTGGCCGCGGTGGTGGCAGGCGACATGCAAACCTTGGGTGAGATTTATCGGCGTTATGGCCGGCTGGTGCTGAGCGTGGTGGCTCGCAAGCTGGGGCCCCGCGATGCTGCCGATATCGAAGACCTTGCCCACGACGTCTTGTTGACCTTCGCCGATCGAGCCTCTGGCTGCCGTGAGCCAGACAAGCTCAAGAGCTATCTGTGCGGCATCGCTCACTTCAAGGCTCGCGAGGTTGTGCGCAACCGCAGTTGGCGCCAACGGCTGTTGGAGCGCTTCAGCAGCCGCACCCACGCCTTGGACCCTTATGGGCCACTGCTGGCGCGCGACGAATTGATACAGGCGTTGAGTCGGCTGCCCGAGAACCAACGCGAAGCGTTGATTCTCTTTGAGGTGGAAGGCTTGCCCGTGACCGAGGTGGCCGAGATTTTAGGCGTTGCGGTTAACACCGTATGGACCCGCATCCATCGAGCGCGGCAAACGTTGCTCAAAGCCGTGCAGGCAGACTTGGCTCACAGCCATGGGGGGGAACCATGAGCGAGTGTCTGGGCCTTGACGGGTTCTTGGACGGTGTCCTGTCTGAGAACCAACGGGCGAGATTTGTTGAACATTTGGCGCAATGCCCGGCCTGTGCCAGGCGACTCGCGGGGTGGCGGCGGGTGCAGGCTGCGTTGCCCGCGTGGGTTGCGGTCCAAGCGTCGGTGTCGGTATCTGACCACTCGGTGGCAAAGTTGGTATTGCGTGCGGAGCACCGCCCACGGCCCCAGCACGTCGAGCCAGCGGTGCGTGAGCATCGACAACCGTGGAGGTTGCTGTTGCCGGCCGCGGCTGCGTTGGCGTTGTTGTTCACAACGAGTGCCGTGGTTGCAGCGACGGCTGTTTGGTTGCACGAGCGGCAGACGTCGCAGGCACCGGAAACACCCGCGACAATGCCAATACCTACTCTCGATTCAGCGCCGGCCCACGTGGTGCCACCCACCCCCGAGTCTGTGGAGATCGCGCCTGAGGTACCTGCGCCCACCGCGCCTCTGGAGGCGGTGCCGACCGGTATTGCGCGTCTGCGCCCGATGCCAGGGCGGGAGGCTAAGAACCAAGTGCCGCGGCGCGATCTGACCGGTTGGCAGACGCTGATCGTTGCTGGGGAGGTTGCCCGGGCGCAGTCGGAGCTCGCACGCTATTTGGCTCAGGTGCCGGGCGACGTGGAGGCGTGGCTGTTGTCTGCCGATGCACAGCGCAAGGCTCAACACTATCAGGGGGCGGTGATGGCCTATCGCGAGGTCATGCGCCGGGGTGAGCCTTCGGCGCGTGCTCATGCGCGTCTGCAGGCCGCCATTTTGTTGCAAGACAAACTTGGGGACGTGGCGGCGTCGATGCCGTTGCTGGAAGCATTGGTTCAGCAGCCGCCGCAGGTTCTGGTGTTGCGTGAGTTGGCCAACTTCCGTCTAGCGCGTGGCTACGTGGACCAAGGGCAGCGAGAGCGTGCGCTGCTGTTGTTACAAGATTTGGCCCGCACGGCGACCGATCCTGCTCTGCGGCGAGATGCGCAAACAATGCTTGGGGAGCTGGAGCCGCCTCGTTAGGCGGTGCACGGTGGAGCTGTTGGTATGAAGAAGGTACCTCCGCCCCGAGGCGCGCACCTGCGCGGGCGGCGCAAACGTCGCAAACGTCGCATGCTAGACCGCCTGCTCGGTTGTCTACCCGGGCCGGTGCGCCATAGCTTGATTCGTTCGCGTGCCGTCTTCAACAACGCGTTGATGGATGGCGTCTATGTCGACGTGGCCACCGATGTAGAGACGTACCTCGCGGCGTTTCGGTTGGTGCACGAAGCGTACCTCGGGCGTGGGTGGATCACCCCACAACCCTCCGGGCTGTGGGTTACGCCCCACCATATGCTTCCGGAGTCGACGATCTTTGTGATGCGCAAGGGCGATGCCTGTTTGGGGACCGTGGCGCTCATCGAAGACTCAATGATGGGTCTTCCAATTGACCACACCTATCCCGTTGAGACGGCGAGCTTGCGTACCACCGGCGGGCGTTTGGTGGAGGTGGGGAGCTTGGCCATCGTGCCAGAGATCCGCGGCAGTGGCCTGGTGGCCCTGCTGATGGGCGCGATGTGGCGTTACGCGCGGGAGCGGTTGCATGCGTCAGATTTGGTCATCGCGGTTAGTGCTGACGCCGATCAGTACTATGAAGCACTGTTTCATTTTCTGACGTACACCCCGGTGAGACACTATGAGGGCTTTGGTACTACGGCGACGGCCAAGGACTACGATCCCGTGGTGGGGTTGCATCAGAATATTGCCGCGGCGATGGCCTTCTCCGACGGCTGTTGGAAACTTCCCCCCGAAGGGTGTTTCAACATTCGCTCACTGATCGAAATGCCGTTTCCAGCCACCTTCGAGCACGTGCCACCGCCTCACTTGGCCGAGGCGGAGCTCACCCGCTACAAATTGTCGCGGGCGGTGTTTCAACGCCTGTTCGATGAGCACACCGGGTTGCTGGCGAACTTGGATGCGCGTACGCGCGCCTACTTGAGTCGTTCCCGCTCGCGCGACACGTTGCAGTTGCCGTTCGACCCGCGGCTGCTGCCGCTCTTGGAGGGGGCGGCGGCAGGTTAACGCAGTCGCGCGCAGCGCACAGCGATTCCGGTGGTCGTAGCGACGCCTTCGACCCAGGTGACGCACACCCGATTTTCATCCGCAGCCAGGTTGGGTCTTTGCGAGGTGGCGCTGGAGTTGGAGACGCCGCCAGCAAGAGCGTCCGATGTCAGGTCGACAAACGCCGTGCTCGTGCGCATCCGGACGTAGATCTCATCGTTGCCAGTTCGGTCGTCTTGCCAAGCCAAGAACAGTCCCGCATCGCTGTTGACGGCGAGGGCCGGGGCCGTGGCGCGACCGAAGCTGCGACCTCCGTTTGGCAGGGACACGGCCTCTGCGCTTGACCACGTCGAGCCATCCCATTCGCCGAGCATAATCTCACCTGCGGCCATCGCGATGACTGTCCGTGCGCCCACCGCCACCACGGGCACAGGGTCCGCGGAGATTCCCAGGCCAGAACCGCTGGCCGAGCCGGTGCCCATTTCTGCCCAGCTTGTGCCGTCGAATTGCCGCGCGTAGACAAAACCATAGATGTCATCGAGCCACGTGACGACGAGCGTGCCATCATGAGCCAACGCCAGGCGGGGTGACATGGCCATCGTCTCCGGGTTGCCGCTGATGCCCGAGCCGCTATCGGCACCAGGCCCGAGCGGTAGCCAGGTGGTGCCGTCAAACCGGCGTACGATAATCTCCCAGTTGCCAGAGCTGGCGTCGGACCAAGCAACCACCGGTGCCAGGGTGGCGTCGACCACGAGCGTTGGCGTATCCGACCAACTCAGGGTGCTGGACATGCCGCCACCGCTGGCAGAGCCCACACCCATTTCGCTCCATACGTTGTTGTTCAGCGATTTCACGTAGATTTCGGTACCGGCGTCGACGTTCGCGGCCCATGTGGCCAGCAGTTGCTCGGTGTCCGGAGTCCAGGCAAGCACCGGCCCGACTCCAGAGATGCCACCAATGCCGGTTGCATCCAGGGCGCCCACACCGGTGGCTATCCAGGAGGAGCCATTGAATTGGGCCACTTGGATGGCACCTTCGTAGCCGACCACGCGGCTGGCCCATGCCACCACCGGTTGGCTCGTGCGATCTAAGACGACCCATGGGGTGTACGCCGCGCCGTTGCCCGGATTTAGCCCCATCTCGGTGGCTGTGCCCGAGTCGCCTACCTCTTGCCAAGTGGTGTCTTGGTAGCAACGGACGTAGATCTCAGCGTTGCCTGAGCTTGTGTCCGACCAGGCCAGGCACGGATCGTCGTTGGCTCTGAGGGCCAATGCCAACGGCGCGCTGGGTCGCCTTGAGTCGCTGATCTCAAGGCCCGTAGCGTCGTCGGCTCCCAGGACGCTCCAACTGCCCGCATCAAAGCGCGCCGCCTGCA
>JAKLEG010000112.1 GCA_022703175.1 Myxococcota bacterium
AGAGGGGTCAATGCTCCTGGGAAACTCCAGGTGCAGGGGGGTCAATGCTCGTGAGAAACTTTAGGCCAGAGGGGTCAAAGGTCGTGGGAATCGACATCGTCAAAGAGGATTTCGAACTGTGGCTTGTTCAAGGTTCGATCGACCAACAGCAACGCCAAACGCACCTTGAGACAGTAGGCGGCAAAAGCTGTAGCAAAGTGGCGTGCGTGACGTGCCGGCTCCTTGATCGGATCGATACGCCAAAAGTTGAAATGAAAACGAGCCATGGCGTCCAACGCCACCAGGTGCGCCACGACCTGTTCAAAGATATCGAGAACCTGTTGGCGCTCATCGGCGCTGAGCGCGGCCGTCTTAGGTTTGCGCCAAATCTCCTCGGCGCGGGCCATCGACCCTGCCAAGACATCGGCACTGCGCGCATAGCTCAACAACAGCACGCCATCGATGGCGGCACGCCGATCCAATTCCGAGGGCGTATGCTCTTCGAAGCTCAACACGCGCGTTGGCGACGCTCCCTGCGCAGTCACGGCTGCCACATGGGTGAGTACGAACACCACCGCGTAGATCTTGAATCGCAAGAACAAGCTCATCGCGTCGCTCCTGAGGATAGCGGCTGTACCAGCTCTGCCAAACGTTGGGCCTGCTCGCGATAATCGCTGACCACCACCATGCCTTTTAGGCGTGCCGGCGTCTCGTCACCGCCCATGGCACGTCGAATCACAATGGCGCGTACGCGCTCACGCCGACGTTCGGCAATATCCCGATAAATCTCAGGATCTTGCTCACCGGTGTCGCCGACCAAAACGAACTGCAACGCTGGAAATTGTGCCAGCAGCGCCTCGATACGCCGCGTCTTGTAGGCATGCTGCTCGCTCAAGCCGTCTTGGCCAAAATTTTTCAGCAACACCACACCCGGGGGGAGGTTTTGGAATTCCAGGTAGTCGATAATCCGTTGATAGAGGTTTTGTGGACTGCCGCTTACATAGAAGAAGGCCGCTGCGCCCGCCGCAGCCATGGCGCGATAAGCCTCGCCTACGCCGGGCACCGGTTCGAGTTGATGGGCATTGCGCGTGAAGGTGCGCACCAGCAACTCCCCTTTCGCCGTCACGCGAGACTCCACCACGGTGTCGTCAAAATCACTGATCACCGCGACCCCGGTGCCAGCAATGACCAGCGCGCGCCCTGTCGCCGAGGAAGCCGGGTGCCCTTTGTCGACCACCAACGACACCGTATAGGTATGCCAACCGAACCCAAGCGGTGCCGCCGACATGTCCAACGTGGCCGAAAACAGCCCATCGGCATCGGTGGTCGCCCGCTGCCTTTGATTCCCTAGCGCAATCGCCACGACAGCTCCCTCAATTTCATTGGTGTCGAAGACGCGCAAGGTGTCGACAAAATTGGTAAAACGGTCGCGTTGGGCATCTGGGGCTCGGGTCTGGGACGCCTCCAGAATGCGACCGTTGACGACGACCCGCTCTGGCGTACCATAGCTTGCGTGCAGCACGATCACGCCAGCGCTCGCGTGGGCCCATGATGCGAAGAAAAGCGACACGATGAACAGGGTTGCCTGACGCATAAGCTCACATTACGATCAACCGCCGTATCCCGCCAACCAGGTGGCGGAACCGTGGCCGGGGGAACCTGCCGCTGACTCTTTCTACAACTCCATGGAACTACTGTGTTCGCGACCCTACTCACACTTCTCGTTATGCTCCCGAATGGCGACCTGACCGTTTTGACCGGGCCGTTGAGCCTACGCCACGCACCGCCGCCAAGCGTCCTGAGCAGCATGCCCGCTGCGGTGACCCAGTCACTCTCAGAACTCAAGAAAGCCATCGTTGGCACGGCCACACCGCGGACCCCAGATCTGATGGAGCTGAATCAGTGGCTCGCTGACGCCCGCGAACGCGAGGCCCGCTTTGATTCGGCTGGCGCGAATGCACTGCGCCAGCAAGTGCTTGCGGCGTTTGCAGATTGCCTACACACCAATCCTGAGCTCCGCCAGGTGGCAGTGACCGCACAGCTCGACTTGGTAGCTTCACAACTCGGTGAAGACAAAACCCCGGCGGCGGAGCTTTTGGCGCGCAACCTGGTTCGTCGCTTTGGTCGGCCCCACTTGGATCCTGCACGCTACCCACCCGCGGTGCGCACACTCTTCGACACGACAGCTCAGGAAGCCGCCCGCGCTCCGACCATGGAGGTGCGCGTTAAAAGTCATCGCCCGGGTACCGTGTATGCCGATGGTCGACTGCTCGGCCCCATCCAAAACAACGCCAGGTTTCGCCTGCAGCGGGGCGACTACCGCCTCTGGCTGGTCGATGAGCAGGGTCAGTCGAGTCTTCCGCGGGTTATCGACATAGAGGATCAACCTGTGGACATAACGCTGTCGATCGAGCTCGACGAGCGACTGCTGATCGAAGACAGCGTATTGCTGCGTTGCGATGATGATTGCGATACCCAGCTCGCAGCGCTGGCACTAAGAATCGGCGTACCCAAGGTGCTCGGGCTCCCCTACCGACCAGAGGGGTTAGACCCGCAGGCGTCGCAGGTAGATAACAATGCGGCGCTGTCGCTCACCACACCTGTGTCTGCCCGGCCCCAATTCACCCCCTGGTACTTGGTACCCTTTGGCGTCGGCCAGTTTGCCGGAGATCAACCCCTCCTGGGTGGCGGCATTGCTGCGGCCGAAGTGGGCTTGCTTGCGTGGCATCTGTTCGCCATTCGCGCCCACAGCCAGGCGGTCAACGACAACCACTATGCCGATGAACCCGCGTTGCGCGAGCAGCGGAACCTCTCTGCGACCTGGTTCTATGGATCGTTGGTGGCTGGCGTGGTCGAGGCGGTGGTGATGGGGCTCGTGACGGGAGAGTAGTAACTCGCGATAGGCCTAGGGAACATCGGACACGCACGCTCCGCTCACACAACTAAAGCCATAAGGACACATCCCTTCGTAGGCACTGCAATCCGAGCAATAATCGATCTCTGAGTCGAGCGTACAACTGCGCGCCAACGCCCGTTGGCAGGCATCGCGCTGCGAAGACGCAAGCTCCTGGTCGAACTTGCTGACACTGAAATAGGCCAAGCGGTTGTCGGGATCGAGGTCGCCTCGCGCGAACAACGTGGCCCAGTCTTCACCGCTGTCGCGGCTACCTGAATTGTTGGTGTCGTTAAATACCACGGCCCAAACGGAGGCACCCTGGACTCCTTCCAACGCCGACACCGGAGAGGTGCACAACACGTCCACAGCTCCTTTTGCCGAGACCGTGCCACGACACAATGAGGTATCCACGTCGCTGGGCGGATTGAAATCTCCAGCGACACTGGCCGGTTCGGCGCTGGTGCTAAACTCTGCCCAGGCCAACACGTTGAGATAGGCATACTGACAGCTTGAATTGGCTTGGTCGGCAGGCGACAAGGGCGACCCGGAATGCAAGTAAACACCCAATTCGACTTGGCTTTCTATCACACAGACGGTTACGACATCACCATCCACCGCCAGCTGTCGGCCACACGCGTGGCCTTCCGTACAGTCGCTATCGCTGTCACAAGCAAACAAATCTGTGTCGGCGTCAAAGTCGTAGGAACAACCGCACAAGGCTCCACCCAAAATAAGCCACGTCAAAATACGCATTAGAACACCACCGCAAAGCCGTTGGAGGTTGGCGCCACCGGCCCGAACGCCGTCGCAGGGGCATCGGGCTCAAGGATTGAAAAGACGATCGCCGCAACGACCCCCATCCCCGCAACCCCGTAGCCCACCATCGCATAGCTCCGATAGTCCCAGGCAGTTTGCGCGTCCTTCTGCGTGCCCTCCCATAGCGTACCGCCGTTGACTTGCTGCGAGTCACCCACCTCGCTTGCTTTTAGATACGAGTAGCCATGCGTCACACCCCCCACCAGCAACCCGAGCATCGCGACCCCCACAGAAACACGTTTGGCCGTATGCTGCCAGCTGCTCAGCTCGATCGGTGACGGCGAGACAGCTGCTGTCGCGCTCGGGGTTGCAATCGCGCTCGATGTGGGCGGAGCGACCGTCGTCATCGATTTGGCGACCACGTCATAGGCCTGCAACACTTCCGCGGGCACCTCTTTGGCAAACAAGCGCCACGCCACCACCCGCATGAAGGGGGGCAGCAGTTCAACTTTGCCTGCCAATGTCTCGCCCACGCGGTTTTCAGTTTCGCCCTTGGCAATGTTGATAAGGCGAACATTCACCAGATAGGTCTCGCCCACTTTGCCGATGGTGCCGGTAACGATGAGGTCCACGCCAAGCGCGCCACCTATCTGCGCGAAGCAGGAGGCATCCTCGCACCCCAGGGTCTGCTTCTGAATCTCAAAGCCAAGCATGTCTTTGATCTCGGCTTGGCTGATGATCTTGTAACCCGGCACCTTGCCCGCCTCAGCGACGAACAGATCGGAGAGGTTGCGCGTGATAACCTCATCCAACCCTGTGCTCTGCAACTCCAGAATGGCTGCT
The DNA here is from genome assembly GCA_022703175.1 of Myxococcota bacterium. Classification (GTDB taxonomy): domain Bacteria; phylum Myxococcota; class XYA12-FULL-58-9; order XYA12-FULL-58-9; family XYA12-FULL-58-9; genus JACRCV01. The sequence continues at coordinate 4,475 of JAKLEG010000112.1, forward strand.
GGCCGCACCGCGGTAACCAGGGCTGACGTTGCGGCGACTGCTTCCGCGGACGCGACCATAGGCCAGGCGATAAATACCAACGCCACGACCCACACCTTGGAGCACCACCCCATGACAGACTCCTCTTCCCACACGTGAGGCCAAGCCCACACGTGCCTATTTGCTCGGTTGTCGCAAGAACAGTCGCACCAAGACCTCGCGGCTCTTTTCGGTGAGCGACGTGAACACCACACCCACGCCTGGAGCATCGCTGCCGCCCGGCTCGACCACTCGCACCACCTTGCCTTGGCCTTCAATCGTCTCGAAGTCATCTAGTATGACCGAGAACTTCAGATAAACCTCGGTGCCGACCGGCAACACATCGGTCGTTTTGATGAAACAGCCGCCCAACGACACGTTGAGCGCATACTCAAGAATGAACTCGTCGGTGGATGCAAAATCACGGTTGATCTGATGACGTGGTGACAGTCGCTTGTCGCTCATGGTGCTCCCCCAGCTGCGCGCACAATCTCGTAATGCTCTCGATGATACCCCTGACGTGCAACCGGAATGATGCGCGTCCGGCAACGCCGCTCAATACTCTCGATAGCGGCGGTTTCATTTTCATACAAGTAGTCCGCGATACCTGGCTCCATGTTCACAAGCACCGTGGCCGCAGCGGTGTGAGTGAGCGTACGCGAAATGGCGCGCAAGATTTCGTTGGCCACCGTTTCCTGACTCTTCACGAATCCGCGCCCCTTGCAGTATGGACAGGGTTCGGTGAGCGCGTGACCCAACGAATCCCGCACCCGTTTGCGGGTCATCTCCACCAACCCGATCTCGCTCATCCGCACGATCGTGGTTTTCGCTTTATCGCGTCGAAGCGCCTCCTGCAGAGCCCCCAAGACTTTCTCGCGATTACTAGCCGCAGACATGTCGATGAAGTCGATGATGATAATGCCACCCAGATTGCGCAGCCGAACCTGATAGACAATCTCTTTGACCGCTTCGAGGTTGATTTGGGTGATGGTATCTTCGAGGTTCGATTTACCGACGAAGCGCCCTGAATTGACGTCGATAACCGTCAGCGCCTCTGCTTGATCAATGATGATCGTGCCACCGCTCTTAAGCCAAACTCGACGCTCAAGCGCTCGCTCGATTTCCACCTCAACGCCGTAATGGTCGAAGATCGGCTCGCTGTGTGGATAAACCACGACGCGATTTTCACCACCAGGCCAGAAACTCTTGACGAACTCGCGAATTCGTTGGTGATCTTCAGGCGTATCGACCACCACCTGCTCGACATCGTCCGTAAACAAGTCACGCACCGCGCGCAACACCAGGTCGAGATCGGCAAAGACCAAGCGCGGCGTATTGCCTGATCCTCCTCGCGTGTTGATCTCGATCCACATCTGTTTCAAGAGCTGTGCCTCGCGCAACAATTCCTCGGCACTCTCGCCCTCGGCAGCCGTGCGTACGATGAACCCCCCCTCGGCGCTTTCGCTGGCCAGTGCCGCACGCAAGCGCTCACGCTCGGCCATGTCCTCGATGCGTCGAGAGACGCCTACATGCTCGGAGAACGGCATGTAGACCAGGTTGCGACCAGGAATCGTGACGTGACGCGACAGCCGAGCGCCTTTGGTGCCCAACGGTTCCTTTTGGACCTGGACCAGAATCTCTTGGCCTTGTTTTAAGACCTCCGAAATATTGGCCAACGGCGCCGCACGAAAGCCGCGATTGCCTTCTTCGTCATGGTTGCTAGGTGGCGCGTGTTCCTCCTCACCCGTGCTATGCTCGCCATTGGGCTCATCATGGGCCTGCGAAGGCGCGCGCGGGAGTGCGTCATTGACATAGAGAAAGCCAGTTCGTTCGAGGCCGACATCTACGAAGGCCGCTTGCATGCCCGGCAACACGCGGACCACGCGGCCGCGGTAGATGTTCCCTACCACGCCGCGTTCAGACTGGCGCTCCACATACACTTCGATGGGCAACCCATTCTCAAGGTAGGCCACGCGAACTTCTGTTGGAGTCGAATTGATAATGAGCGAATCACCCATGTTCCGACCATAGCGGAAACCACTCACGTACGCATCAGGCTTGGCGTCGCCTCACGCAGCGCCTATATAGGACGGCTTGACGACTTCCACGACCTTCACGGCAACGCCATTGGGTGGCTTGGGCCACGTTGGCGGCAACATGATGGCCTACGAGACCGACCACGATCTCGTGGTGGTTGATTGCGGCATCCTGTTCCCGAGCGCAGAACAACCGGGCATCGACTACATCATCCCCGACGTGACCTACCTGCGCGAACGCAAAGACAAACTGCGCGCCATCGTGTTGACCCATGGCCATGAGGACCACCTAGGAGCGTTGCCGTTCGTCCTCGAAGAGCTACAAGCCCCGGTGTATGGCACGCGCTTCACGTTGGCGTTGCTCGAAAGCAAGCTAGGGGAGCGCCGCGAACTGAAGCCTGTGCTGACGTTGATGCGAGATTTCGAGACTTTCACCATCGGCTCGTTCGAGATTACCCCGATCCCGGTGACCCACTCGATTCCCGACGCGGTGGCCTTGGTGCTGCGCACAGCGACCGGTGTGGTCGTACATACGGGCGATTTCAAGATTGACCCGCACCCGCGCGATGGTCGCGTCACGGCCGGTGAATACCTGGAGGCATTGGGCAAAAACGGCGTGATGGCGCTTTTTTCAGATTCGACCAACGCAGAAAAACCGGGACACACCTGGACCGAGGACGACGTTGGCGAAACATTAGAGGAGTTGATCACCTCTGCCCCTCGACGCGTGATCATCACCACCTTCGCGAGCCACATCCATCGTATCCAACGCATCATCGAAGCCAGTGAACACGCCGGTCGCAAGGTCGTACCGGTGGGACGCAGCATGCAGCAAAACTTACAGTTGAGCCTGGAACGCGGCTTCTTAACTGCGCGCTACGGCACCGTAGCCGATGCCGACGAATTGCATCGCCTTCCGACTCACAAGGTGACGGTTTTGGCCTCGGGTAGCCAAGGTGAACCTGAAAGTGCCCTGGCCCGCATCGCCGCAAGCCTACATCAGACAGTCTCGGTTACTCCTGGTGATCGCGTCATCTTCTCATCACGCCGCATCCCCGGCAAAGAGCGAGATATCGGCGACATGGTAAACCGCTTGGTGCGCCTGGGCGCCGAGGTGGTGGACGATCACAGCGCCCGTGTGCATGCCTCTGGGCACGCATTCAACGACGAACAAGCGCAAATGATCAACTGGTGTCAACCGCGCTTCTTTGTACCGATCCACGGGGAATACCGCCATCTGGCACGGCACGGCGCTTTGGCCCGAGCCCAGGGCCTCGCACCGCAACGCGTGGCGGTCCTTGAGGATGGCCAACCTGTCGAGTTCATCCGCACGGGCAACGACGTGCAGATGCGTCGAGCAGCCCCCGTCACCGCTGGCCATGTCTACGTCGATGGGCTGGGAGTCGGCGACATTGGTGATGTGGTGTTACACGACCGCAGGGTGCTCGCAGAGACCGGTGTGGTCTTGTGTGTGCTGCTGCTACGGACCGATGGCACCGTGGTAGGTGGCCCCGATTTGATCACCCGGGGCGTGGTACATGTGGAGGCCAATCAGGAGCTCCTTGAAAGAGCGACCGAAGAGGTGCGCGCCGTGGTGGCCAACGGCAAGGCCCTCGGGACCGGCCCGGAGGTAAGCGATCGCATTCGCCAGGTATTGAGACGATTCTTTCGCCGCGAGTTGGATCGGCGCCCTTTGGTACTTCCGGTTGTCATGTCTCTTTGACAAGGCCCACGATGACAGTCACGCCACGCGCACGCCCAGCCTTGCAATTGAGCTTCACTACACGCGAGGCATTCTTGGCGTGCTACTTCCACCAGGGCCCGGTGGGAGGCTTGTTCATCCCAGGTGTCCTGAACCTGGGCCCCGGCACCGAAGTCACCATGAACCTGGTTTTCAAAAGCGACGACCGAACGCTGCAAACTCGCGGCATTGTCCGCTGGACGCGCACACGCCCCGCGAAAAATCTTCCGGCGGGCACCGGCATCGAGCTACTCGCCAGCGAGCGTCGTACCCGCGATTTGTTGCTGGACTTTGCCCACGGTCGCTTGGTGACATGGGTGCGCGCGCGCGCCCAACGCTGGCCCATTGCGATGACGGTGCGCTACCAGACCGAAAGCGTGCTGTTGACCGATCTTACCGATGACATCAGCGTTGGTGGCCTGTTCATTCATACTGACGAACCCTTGGCCGTTGGAACCAAGCTGCGCCTCAAGCTTAAGGCACCGGGGCAGTGGTTTTCTCTTACGATTCAAGGCGAAGTGGCTTGGCGTCAGGCCGAAGGTCGCCGTGGCATCGGTGTACACTTCTTGCCTGCCAACCCACGTGAGCAACAGCGCATCGATAGACTCATCGCCCGACTGCATAGCCACGTCGCAGCCACGCTCAACATCAACGTTGGCTGACGCGACGCCTCAAGAACAACACCACGCCGAAGCCCAGCACGCCCCAGGGCACCTTTGTGGCGCGACAGCCGCACCCACCTGATACACCAGTTTTGAACGCCTCCACCGCAGGATCGCCTCCCGCAAGTGCATCGCCGATATCGCTTGGCGTGACGTCGCCACCATCAGAGACAGCCCCGCCGTCATCATGAGGGCCGCTGTCGGTCTCCGCCCCAACCCACGCTTCACCGCAGGCAGGTGCGGCAGGCATGCCATCGAGCATCGCCGCGACCAAACGGTCGAGCAGCCCCGCACGCACAGCATCGTCCTCAAGCGTCTCAAGCGGAAACCCGGCCAGGAACAGCCGGCCCGCGCCCTGCCAGCGTAATGCGGCGACGCCGCCCGTCCCATAGTCCAACTCCGCGCTTGCTCCTTCGCGTGGCGCCAAGACATCCGGGTACTCGACCCTAAAACTGCTCCCGGTGCCATCGTCGAACGACGTGGCATCCAATCCCATAAGCCATAACGCGTCACTCGCAGGCGTGACACGAAACGAACCGGCATCGTCCGCGAGATAAGCTGCGTGCAATGTATCCTGAAAGAACGCGATGTCATTCGCGTTCCCCTTTTCAACCAAATCCCAACCCAGCTCTGCGCCCGACAACACCAACGCACCGCCGCCAGCCAAGTACGCGGCAATGACCCCTTGCTCGGCGTTTGTCAGTGATTCATCCACCGTGGAGGTTTCACCGGTAGTCCAGAGCACCCAATCGTAGGCTGCGAGGGACACAGTACCGGCCGCGACGGCCTCGGATCGAGCCGTCGAGACAACCACGCCTCCGCCCATCAGCGTTGGTAGATCTAGGAGCCAACGAGCTGCCGTATTAGGCCCTTCGGGCGCGTCATTCACGGTACGATGCAAACGTCGCGTACCGTCCACCCAAAGCAGGGTTGGCTGATCCTTGACCGCGTAGGTCACAACCGCCGAGGACGGAGCGCTCCGACCGCCCGCGTTAACGGCGATAACACGATAGCTGCGCGCGTCACAGGTGCTGAGCGTCGAAACCACAAAGCTCTGCGCCTCCGTGGTCGCGACAGTTTGGTACGCCACACCATCCAGGGACCCTTGGACCTCAAAATGGGTCGCAACGGCCGAGGGTTCGAGCGGATCAATCGGGGCGTGCCATTGCAGCAACACACCCTCTGGAGTAACCAAACCTATCAGTTCCGTAGGTGCAAACGGCACAGCGACTGCGGCTGCGCTGGCATAGACGTAGTGCAAGATGCCGCGATAAAGCGCCCGCGCTGCATCCGCGCGAAAGCGGTCCTCTCGAAGGGCACGCGCATCGGTGGAGTTGTCGTGAAACGCCAGCTCCACAAGAACAGCCGGGATCACGACATCAGGATCAACATTCCAAGCCTGGGTGATGGGCCGAAGCTCCCCGAAATTGGCTCCCCAGACGCCACCGTCCTGCCAGTCGTTGCCCCAACCCGCACGAAAAGTCTCGATAAGACACGCATGGATAGAGTCTTGCAGCGCCAATGTTCCTGGCGGGAGTGGCGTCGCACGATCGGGATCGAAGTCCGAGCCGGCAGCGTTGGAGTAGACGAAGCTAGAGGTTCCGCGTGAACCACCGTTATAGGCGTTGGTATGGACAGCGAGGTAGAGATCGCTGCCTTGCCACAACGCAGTCGCGGGTCGAACCGTCACATCGTTGGTGCCGCTGGTAACCGTCTCGGGAACTTCTTCTTCAACGGCATAGGTACGCGCTGATTGCCGCCAACGCAGCACCCCAGAGGCACCGCCGCCAAAATCAGCAAAGCCTGCACCCCCACCAAGCCGCACCGCGTCTGCGATCACCACGCTGCCAGTTTCGCTCCCCTCGTTGGACAGGCTCACGGCAGCGGGCGCGCTGGGTGCAAATGGAAACGTCCCCAGATAGTGCCACCGTTCCGAATCCCGCTGCTGGTCCACCGTCACCACGGCTTCACCAGCAGCATGTGCGACAATGAAGCGCGCCTCTGCCGTGCGGTTGGCCGACGCCAGGTACCAGACATACACGGGCAGCTCCTGAGCACGCAGGATATCAAAGCTGAACGTCGCACGAGCGTCGCCACCGGGGTTCACACTCGCGTAGCGATAGCTGCCACCATGACCGGCTGCACCCCCCGTTTGCCAGGCGCCAACCTCCTGATAGCTGCCGTTCAGGTCGCCCCCGTCGTTGTCGACCAAGCTTCGCACAGGATAGGTCGAGCGCTCGCGGGCCAACACCACCTCGGCTCCGGCCGCCTCAAGCAGCGGTGCCAGATGCCGAAGCACAACCTCGTTGGTGTGCAGATCCTCGCGAAGATCTTGAACAATATCACGCTGATAGACCCACGTACCGAGCGTATCACTGTAGTTATCGCCGTGCCCCGCTGACAAAAAGATGCGTAGACCCGAAAGTCCTGCTGTAGGTGACACGTCCTGAATCGGCCGCGGCGTCAGACGCTTGTTCGCGCGCCACAATCCCGCAAGTTGGGCCACACGACCCTCTGCCAAGTCCGGACCGGTAAGGCGCTCTCCCGCAGGCCCCACAATCACCAGCTCCCGGATACGTCCACCGAGCACGGGGACCAACGACCCCAGGAGTTCGTCAACAAGCTCGGGTGGGACAACCACCGCCCTGGGGAGTCGCACCTCCGCCCGCCCGCCGGCGTCGAGCGAAAACGCCGCGCGTTCAAGCGCTGGAATTTGCTGCACATAAGCAGCCCGAGCCTTGACCCACACCGCATCGACATCCGCACTGCCCAACCCGCACGTCAACGCACACAACGTCAAAATCATCGCATCACTTCTTTTTCAAGAATCCACTCAATAATGCCCCCAACCCTGAGCCCTCATCGTCCTCGCTTTTGGAGGCGCGCATATTGATGAGGCGCAACTCACGTTCGGCTTCACGATTCTTCGGATTCTTTTCCAAGGCGGAGCGAAGATGGCGCTGCGCTTCAGACAGGCGTCCCTCGACACGAGCAATGCGTCCCAGAAATTCGTCCACGACGTCCAATTTTGGCGCCGCGTCGCTCGCGTGTTGAAGCGCGGCCTTGGCCTCAGCGAGTCCGTCGTGGCCTTTGGCGGAGTAAATCGCAAAACCGAGGTAAGCAAAGAACTCTGGTTCCCCGCGATTCATCTCGGTAGCCTTGCGCAACAACGGCTCGGCGGCCGCCGCTTGTCCACGACGAATCAGCACCTGCGCTTTGTGGAATAAGGCTTCGGCCTCGAGGATGACGCCCACCTCGGTTGGCAACCCCTTGGCACGACGGTCTAACAGAAAATCATAATTTTGCCGTTCTTTAGGATCGGAGAGAACCCGTTGAGCCTCGCCAGCACGCCTAAAAATGTCTTCAGCCGCGTGCACCGCGTCCGCGTCCAAATCTTGACCAGAGAAGCGGTCGGAGTGCCAACGTCTGGCTACCGCGAAATAGGCTTCCCGAACCGCTTCAGCATTGGCGTCCACGGCCACGCCCAAAAGTTCGTAAAACGTCATCCCGTCCAGACGGTCCAGCGCCAACTGAATCTCCGCCACCAACGCCCGAGCCTTTGGATCGGCAGGCACCTTCAGTTTGGTGGGCGCCGTTTGCACGTGCGGTGCCGTCGCCGCATTCGCGGTCGTGGATGTGACCCCGGGTTTGGGAGTCATCCGTTGCGGCTCGACCAGACCCGGTGACGTTGCTGGCGTCGCGCGAATCGCTCCCAACACCATCAACGCCAAGTAGCCGCGTTGTGCAGCTTCACTGGAGCCGGCTTGTCGCAGCGCCTGCCGCAACGTCCCGCCTGCCTCCGGTGATTCGAAGCCCAGGCCAACGAGTTTAGCCACCACGGGAGCGACCTTCACGAAGGCACCGGTGGGTTCGAGAAAATCATCAGCACGTTGCGCGGTGACGGCGGTGAGGTCCGCTAACACCATTTGCCGCACCAAGCCCAACAATCCCTCTCCCAGAGTGTCGACCCCGAGGCTCGTTGGGAATTCACGGTCCAAAGCCTCCCACCCCAAACGCCCGTGAATTGCGCCGGCAAAGCTTCGAACACTTGCGACGACTTTGGTCTTGTCGGCTGTCTCACCCTCGGTTGGGGTGCCGACCCGCTCGGGTCGACCGGCCTTGAACCAAATGCGCGTGGAGGGACCACCAGGGGTCCAAATCAATTGCCCATCGGCCCGCTCCCTCGCCAGATGTGCCAACACCTCGGCACCACACAACCGCGGTCCAAGGGCCTCCCCCAACGCGATCATGGCACTACCTCGTAGCTGACAGGAGCCAGCGCCAAGGGTTGACCATCATAGGCGCTCATGCGCGACATCATATCGAAGACCAGCTCGGGAAGACCGACCCGCGCGGAGGTGATACCTTCTACCATGTCGCCCAATGACGGTGGCCGACGACTGACGCGCACTCGC
>JAKLEG010000113.1 GCA_022703175.1 Myxococcota bacterium
GCGCTTGGATGCGCCGGCCACGTTCCCACTCAACTTTACGTTGACCGGGGGCGATGTGATGCATCAACAGACAGCGCTGGCAGGCAAGGTCAAGCTCGAAGCGCGGGTCGATAAGGACCGTGATGCGATGACGAAAAATCCGGGCGATGTGTTTGGGGAAACCACAGAGCTTGTGGCGGTTCCCGCGACGGGTGTCACGCTCGTCTTGGATCGATTGCTCTAGGTCTTTGCGAGGAGCGCGTGATGTCGAAGAAGCGCTACCGAAAACTCGAGGTTCCGGGTCGGTTTACCACCCCTCCCGAGTTCACCGTTCGTTTTGATGGCAAGTCGTACACGGCTCGTGCCGGTGAATCACTGGCCTTGACGCTGTTGGCGCACGGCGTCTACGTGGTGGGGCGTAGCTCCAAGTATCACCGACCCCGCGGTGCGTTTTGCGGCCGCGGCGAGTGTGGTCACTGTCTGGCTCAGGTGAATGACTTACCAAACCAGCGTTTGTGCAGATGCCAATCGCAGGCCGAGCTTCGTGTCGAAAGCCAGAACGTTGTCGGCACGGCGCAATTCGACTTGCTGTCGACCCTGGATTGGTTGTTTCCGCAAGGGCTCGATCATCACCACTTGATGATCGAATCGAAGACGCTCAACCGTGTCGCGCTGGCGATGGCACATGAGCTGTCGGGCCTTGGGCGCCTACCGCCAGCACCCACCGATTACGTCGCGCCTCATCCTGAGCGTCGAAAGGTCGAGGTGGCGGTGGTAGGTTGCGGTGCCGCGGGTCGGGCCGCCTTCGATGTGTTGCGTGCTGCCGGCCGCGAGGTGGTGGTGATCGACAGTGAGCCAGTGACCGGTGACGGGGTGTTGGGCGGTCTGCGTGTGATTGGCTACTACGACGAGCGTTATCTTGTCGCTGTGGGCGCTGACCGGCTGCTCTGGCTTGAAGCCGACCAGGTGGTGTTGGCCACAGGTGGTGTTGAGCAACTGCCACAGGTGCCGGGCAACGACCTGCCAGGGATCTTTAGTCGCCGTCTGACTGAGCGAGCCTTGGCTGCGGGTATTCTGCCAGGGCAGCGGGTGGTGGTGGCAGCGCCAAAGAGTGCCAGCAGCTCGACGCGTAACTGCGCTCGGGCGTTGGTCATGCAGTTGCTCGACGCTGGAGCAGACGTTCCGGCGACCTTGGGGCTCGGATCCAACAGTGGTGCAGCCTTGTCATTGGAGGGGGGGCTTGGCGAGGTGGAGGGACAGCACCGCGTTCGCGCCGTGCATGCCGACGGTGGTGGCGACGTGTTTTCATGCGATGCGTTAATCTGGTGCGGCCCGATCGCTCCAGCCTACGAGTTGCCTCGACAGATGGGGCTTTCCACTCCCTACCAACCCACCCAGCAGGGTTTTGTGCCCGAGCACCAAGGTGATGGGCGTACGGCACAGGCAAACGTCTTCGTGGCCGGAGAGGTTACGGGCATCGAGGCAGATCAAGCCGCCGCCCATGGCGCCAAGGTGGCGCAGGCAGTGCTGGCCTCGCGGACGGCGGGCGCGTCGTCAGTGGAGGTGCGTCATGCCAGGGCGTGAGCTCGTTTGTACATGTGAAGACGTGACCCGAAGCGATGTCGAAAAAGCGATTCAGCACGGTCACACTGATATGGAATCGGTCAAACGCTACACCGGGTTTGGTACTGGCATCTGTCAGGGCCGGGGTTGTATGAGCCAGGTCGCTGGGTTGCTGCATCGCCAGGGTGCGCCAGCGGAGCGGTTGTTTCCGACCACGCCTCGTTCGCCGCTGCAGCCGACAGAGCTGGGCCAACTGGCTGTGGGGGGCGAGTTGCCGCCGTTGTTCCCAGGCCCGCAGGCGCCAGCCACGTTGCCACCTCCAAGTATGCCACCTGCGCCGGTGGCGTTAGAGCCGCTCCCTGAGCGCGCGGAGGTCGTCATTATCGGTGGTGGCATCATGGGGCTCGCAACTGCCTACCATTTGGCGAAAAATGGCATCACCGACGTCGTCGTATTGGAGCGCGCCTACATCAACTCGGGAGCCTCGGGCCGCAATGGCGGTGGGATTCGCGAGCAGTGGTCCACTGAACAAAATGTGTTGTTGATGAACGAGTCGATCCGCATCTGCAGCGAGTTTGCGGTGGAGCTCGGTATCAATGTTTGGCTCCGGCAGGGCGGCTACTTGTTTGTCACGAACAAGCCGGAGCAGATGGCTGCCATCGAGCGAAATGTGGCGTTGCAGAACCGCCTTGGGGTGCCGACCCGCATCCTCAAGCCGCAAGAGGCCACGCAAATCGTTCCCGACCTGAATACCCAAGACCTGCTTGGCGCATGTTACAATCCCGACGACGGTACGCTGTTTCCGTGGCCGTTTTTGTGGGGTTATGCGAACGGTGCGAAGGCCAAGGGTGCGAAGATCATCACCTTTACCGCTGTGACGGGTATCGACATCGAGGCAGGCCGTGTGACCGGCGTCGTCACCGAGCGGGGGCGCATCAAGTGTAACCTGATCATCAACGCTGCGGCCGCTTGGGCTCCTGAGATTGGCCGGTTGGCGGGTGTGACCTTCCCTAACAAACCTGAGCGTCACGAGATTTTGGTTACCGAATCGCTCAAGCCGTTCTTGAAGCCATTGGTCAGCGAGCTGGGTACCGGACTCTACTTTTCACAATCAGGGCGCGGCGAGATTGTGGGCGGCTTGGGCGACCCCGAGGAGCCCGAGGGCGTTGAGATGCGCTCATCGCTTAGGTTCGCCGTGCGCATGAGTCGAGCCCTGGTGAACCGGATCCCCCGTTTGGCCCATGTGAAGGTGCTTCGGCAATGGGCCGGTTGCTACGACCGCACCCCAGATGGCAATCCGATCTTGGGCTACGTCGATGAGGTCAAGGGCTTCTTCCAGGTGCATGGGTTTGTTGGACACGGCTTTATGATGGCGCCTGCCGTTTCGAAATACGTGGGGCTTTACCTGGCAAAAGGGCAGGAACACTCCATCTTTAAGGACAATCGCGCTGCGCGCTTCAAAGAGGCGGGCACAAACCGTGCGGAGACGCTGATCATCGGTTGAGTTTGTCCGGGGGGACATGATGCCGGAGTCCGGGCCGCAGACTTTCTATCTGTACGAAGATGCCCAGGGACGTACGGTGATCGTGGATCGCTTGGACGCGATACCGCCGATCGCACGACCCAAGCTAAAGACCATGACAATGTCCGCGAAGACGCCTGCGAGCACGACCTCGGTGGGCCTAGAGGCTGCCACTCAAGCCGCGCAGCAGGCCGTGGAGGGTGCGCTTCCTGGAGCCGGTCGGGTGTCAGGGCTTCTGGCCCAAGTCTCGGCTGGGCAAGCAAGCCCCCTCTTGGGTTCGGGCGCTTTACTCGGGGTCGGCGCAGCAGGTGCTGGCTTGCTGTTCACCACAGTCATCGTGACGCTATTTTCAAGTTCACGGTGGTTGAAGGTGGTCATGTTCTTGGCCACCTCTGCTCTTGCCTCGACGTTCTATTTTTCCTGGGTGCGCACCCAGGCTGGTGTCGGTACATCCGCGGTGTTGGTAACGCCTGCGACATTGCTGGACGATGCGCGTCGTGCACGTCGTGCGCTGCTTGAGGCGAGCGAGCAGAAGGAGCGTCTGCTCAAGCAGATTCAGGCCGAACCTTCGTCTGATCCAGGTCTGTTACGGGCGACGGGCGTCGAGTAATCAACCAGCGTGGTGCGCGGGATCAGTGCGACGGAAGCGGGTCACGAGCGAATCGGTCACCGAGTAAGCCACTGGGACAACCAAGAGCGTCAACACCGTGGAGGTGATGAGACCGCCGATGACGGCCATGGCCATCGGGGCGCGCATTTCGCCGCCTTCGGAGAGACCAAGCGCGACCGGAATCATACCGAAGATCATGGCCGACGTGGTCATCAGAATCGGACGCAAGCGCACGGGGCCGGCCTTCATAAGAGCCTCCATTGTTGACAGGCCCTGCTCCTTGAGTTGATTGGCATACTCCACGAGCAAAATGGCGTTCTTGGTGACCAAACCCATCAGCAAGATGATGCCGATCATCGCCATGATGCCCAATGGCTCACGGGCAATGAACAAAGCCCCGAGTGCGCCCACCACGGAGAGCGGCAACGAGAGCATGATCGTCAGCGGGTGCAAAAAGCTTTCGAATTGCGCCGCCAAAATCAAGTAAACCATCACGATCGCCAGAATGAGAGAGGCAAACAGGTTCTTGAACGAATCGCCCATGATGTCGCCCATACCGACCCACGTGGTGACTAAATGGGAGGGCACGTTCGCAGCTGCCCATCCATTCACTTCGTCCACCGCGGTGCCTAGCGTCTTGCCAGAGAGGTTCGCGAGCACGGTGACTTGGCGCTGGCGCTCCTGACGTTCGATACGGGCCGGGCCAGTGCCGGGCTTGATCTCTACGAGGTTTGCCATATGTGCTAGCTGACCGGTGGTGGAGCGGACCTTCAAGCCAACCAGGTCAGCCGGGCCCTTACGGTAATCTGCGTCCAACTGCACACGCACGTCGAAGCGGTCACCTTCGGTTGCGAGCTCCGTGGCTTTATCTCCAGCTAGCATGCTGCGCAACGTCATAGCGATGCTCGCCACCGGCACACCCAAGTCGGCCGCGCGCTCACGATCGATACGCACCGCCATCTCGGGTTTACCGCCACGGAAGGTCGTGTCGATGTCCACAAACCCCCCTTGGGCTTTCATGAACGTCATCAGGTTCTGCGCCGTGATGTTCAGCTCATCGTAGTCGTTGCCCATGATCGAGAACTGCACAGTGGAGTTGCGCATGCCTGCGGCGCCTCCACCCATGGTGCTAATCGGTTCAACGGCGGCATTCAGGTTGGGACGGCTTGCGAGCAACTGCCGCACATAGTCCATCGCCTGCATTTGCGTGTAGGTGCGGTCCCACTTTTTCACGGTATTTACTTGGATGTTGGCGCGGTTCACCTCGGTCTCGTTGGCCCCGCCCATCGTCACCAGGGTGGTCTCGACGCCGCCGATGGCTCGGATCTCTTCCGCGATGTTGTCGGCATAGGCGACCGTCGTCGCAAAGCCCGTGCCCGAGGGTAGCTCCAGCTTCACCAGGAATTGGCCGCGATCTTCCGCGGGCATGAACTCCTTGGGGACGAGTGCGCCTACGCCCAAGCTTGCAATGAACGTGATCGTGGCAACGCCAAAGGTGGCGCCGCGATGCGCTAGCGCCCAATGCAGGATGGCGCGGTAGTAGCGATCCACGTGTGCCAGCCAGACATCGATGGTGCGGCCGATCCGGTGTTTTTCGCCCGTGTGGACCCTCAGCATGCGCGCTGACAACATGGGCGTCAGGGTGAAGGCGACGAACAACGACACGGTCACGGCGAAGGCTACGGTCAGGCCGAATTGCACAAAGATACGGCCGATGATGCCGCGCATTGTTGCGACCGGTACAAACACGGCGAGAATCGATGCGGTGGTAGCCATGACGGCGAGGCCGATCTCCGCGGTGGCATCTTTGGCGGCCGCGAAGGGTGATTTCCCCATCATCAGGTGGCGGTGAATGTTTTCGATGACGACAATGGCGTCGTCGATCAAGATGCCGATGGAGAGCGACAGCGCCAACATCGTCATCATGTTAAACGTGTAGCCCATGAAGTAGATGAACGCGAACGTCGATACAACTGACACCGGCAAAGCGAGCGCCGAAATGAAGGTCGCGCGCCAGTCGTGCAGAAAGCAAAAGATGATGAGCACGGCCAGAATAGCGCCGTACATCAAATCGAACTTCACGTCGTCGATCGTATTTCGGATAAAGATGGAGTTATCAGTAGGAATGGAGATGCTGACGCCTGCAGGCAGCTGCCCCTTCAGCGTCTCCAGTGCCTTCATCGCGCGGTCAGCTACAACTACGGTGTTCGCGCCCGATTGTTTGCGCACAAGCAACCCGACAGCCGCTTTGCCGTTCAATGAGGCGTAGGTGCGTTCCTCCTCTTCGCCGTCTTCCACGCGGGCCACGTCCGATACGCGTACGGGGGCCCCTACGGAGGAGGTGATGATGATGTTGCCGAGTTCTTCGACGCTGTGGATTTGACCCAGCGTCTTGACGGTGAACTCCTCGGCACCGATATCCAAACGGCCACCTGGAATTTCGACGTTTTGGGCCGCCAACGCCTGTATCACGTCGCCGGCAGCCAGGTAGTAGGACTCAAGCTTCTGGGGGTCGATCCAAACGTGAAACTCCCGCTCCCGGCCACCCACGATATCCACAGCACCGACACCGTTGATGGCCTGCAGACGTTGTTTGACGACGTCATTTGCCAGACGCGTGAGTTGTCGTTGCGTCAGGTTGCCGGCCATCGCCAACGACAAAATCGGCGCGGCATTAATTTCCATACGCTGAATGATCGGTGGTTCGAGGTCGCTTGGCAGAGTGGCAAGCGCGGTGGCCACTTTGTCGCGTACGTCTTGAATCGCCTGGTCGGCCTTGCGCTCCAACTCGAACTGCACCGCGATGAAACCGACGTTTTCAAGCGACGTGGAGCGCATCGTTTTGATGCCGTTCACGGTGCCCACCACATCCTCAAGCTTATCGATGATGCGTGTCTCCATCGTCTCGGGGTCAGCGCCTGGGTAGACGACGGTGATGGTGACAAATGGGAATTCGACGTCGGGCATCAGGTCGACGCCGACATTGGGGTAAGCCCACGCGCCAAACACCGCCAGCACGCCCACCATGACTGTCGCGAGCACCGGGCGGCGAATTGAAATGTCTGCCAACTTCACGGCGCTACTCCTTAACCTGGGTGGCGATGGCAGGCTTCAATGCTGCGCGTGGGGCACTCTCAGACAAGCGTACGTCGGCGAACATGCCCGACCACAACGTACGTTCGGGGTTTGGGATTTCGAATATCACCGCAAAGGTACGGCTACGGGCATCCATCGATGCCACCACCCGCGTCACGTGAGCGTCGATCTCCATCCCGGTCGCAGGGAAGCGTATCTTGGCGAGATCGCCCACGCTGATTTTGCCCATGTCGCTGGCCGGCACCTGCACTCGCAGGTCCAAGGGGTCCACTTCTTCGACAATCGCCAAAATCGTGGGCGGCATCGCGGTTGCGAACTCCCCTTCGTTCACCATCCGTTTGGTGACGACGCCACTGAAGGGCGCGGTGAGCAGCGCATCGCGGATCGCCTTCCTGGTCATCGCCACGGTCGACTCCGCATTCTTGACGGCGGCCTTCGAGCCTTCAAACTGCGCATCCACACCGTCCAGTTGGCTTTGCGGCACGGCTTTGTCGTCGCGCAATTTCTTTATCCTCTCCCAATTCAACTTGGTGGCGGTGTACTGAGCCTGGGCAGCGCTTAGGCCGGCTTCGGCTTGCGCTAGGCGCAGGTTGAAATCCTCGGGGTCGATCGCGACCAACGGCTGGCCGGCTTTCACCACGTCGCCGTCGCGCACGTAGACCTTGGAAATCACACCACCCACTCGGGCCGCCAAAGCACTGCGGCGATGTGGCTCGGTGGCACCGGTGAGCAAGCTGCCAGTGATTTTTGTGCTGGCCGTGAGGGACGCTACATCGGTGCTGCTGGGATCGGTGGGTTGCGCCACGGCTGTGGTGCCAGCCTTGGTCGCAGTCTCGGGCAGACTGGCCTTAACGCCGCCGTTGCAGGCGGCAGCTGCGAGTGCGAGCGCCAAAGTGGTGCAGGAAATAGCTTTGCGCATGGTAAACCTCACGAGTTCTGCAGACCTGAAAATGACGGATGCAGATGTTGAATTCATGGTTGCGCCCCGCTGTCGGCGCCGCCGGTGACACGGGTGAGCGAAGCCAAAGCGATCATGTAGTCGTACAGCGCCTGTTGCTCTTGGGTGCGCGCGGTGGTGAGCAAGGTCTCGGCATCCAGCACATCGAACGTGGTGGACTGCGAGGCTTCATAGCGTTTGTTCTCGATGCGGAAATTCTCTTCGGCTTGGCGCACCGCTTGGCTTGCCACCAACAACGCTTCCTTTGAAGAGCTCAGGGTCACCGTGGTGTTGCGCGCATCCAGGCGCACCAGGTTTTCGATCTTGTTCACCATCTCCTTGGCCTGTTGCGAGTGCGCCTCGGCTTCGTCGATTTTGAAGTAGGAGCTGCCCCATTCCCACACGTCCCATTGCAGCACGCCGCCTACGTACCAGGCCTTCTCTTGTTGAAAGGCGCTGCCCTTGTTGATGCTGTAGTTGCCAACGGCTGCGATCGTGGGGAGCATCTGCGACCAGGCCAGACGTACGGCGGCACGTGCTTGGGCATTGCGCCGCTCGATTTCACGCAGCTCCGGGCGGTTCTTGAGTGCCAGTTGCTCAATGGTGTCACCCTCGGGCGTCGGGGCTGAGGGCGCTTGCGTGATCACACCTGCCAACTCCACGGGCAGGCTCGCGGGCAAGCCTAAAAGCGACACCAGCGACGCCTTGGCCATCTCCACCATGCCCCGGGTTTGGATTTGCCGTTGCTTGGCAGCGGCCAACCCCAATTCGGCGCGCAGTACATCGTTTTGCCCTACCATCCCTTGGTCAAAAAACGCATGGGCGCGGGTCACCTGGGCGTTGATCTGCGCCACCGACTTTTCGGCAATCTCGGCCATGCCTTGCGCTTGCAGTGCGCGGTAGAACGCCTGCGTCACTTGAAAAACCATGTCGTGGCGCGCGCGTTCGGCCTGCACCTCGGCAATGTCCACGCCCAGCGAGCGCAGCGTTTCGGCCTCGCGGATGGTCCAGAGCGGCGTTAGGGCTTGGCTGATAGTCACCGAGGCTGAGCTGGTCGTTTGGTTGCGAACCCTCATAGGGGTATTGAAAGACGCAAAGGCGGCACCAAGGCTTTGGCCGACATAATTCTGCAATGACTCATCCTGCGTGGCATCGAAACCAGGAAGGTCAATCGGCGTTTGTGATTGCTGTTGGTTTGAACCAGAACTCATTGACTCAGCCAGGTTCAAGTCCATTGCTTTGTCCCACCGCAAATAGGTCGCCTCCACTTTTATCTTGGGTCCAAAGGCCCCCAAGGAGCCCCGGTGCGCTGCGGTGGCGGCGGCAACTTCGGATTGCGCTGATAGCAACTCGGGATTCCCTTGCGCGGCCAACTCCAGGCAGTCTTTGAGCGTGAGCACGCGGGGCGCGGCTTCGGCGGCGGCTACAGGCCGGCCGCCAAGCATTGTAAGCCCCAGCACGGCTATCGCGACGAGGGTGTAGGTTCGGGTAAACATTCGGGAATACTCCAACGGTAGAGGAGAGGGGGCGGTCATCGTTTGGCGCCTAAGCCGGTCATGAACAACTCGTACATTTCGTCGGCGCAGGCTTTGGGATCGGGTTTCTTCTCGTGTTGGAGATGGTGTTGGATGACCGCATTGAATACCGCGTGCGAGACGCTGGCCAAGAGCCGCAGGTTCATCGGCCGCAGGTAGCCTTCGTCCATCGCGTCCTGCAGCAGCCGATCCACAACCGCCATCACCTTGTTCGTGCGTGCCTGCAGCGCCTGGCTACAATGCCCGCCCAGTTTCCACTGACAGGTGAACTGGTGCGCCTCCCACACCGGGAAGAACAACGGGCTTTCCAAGAAGTGTGCGACATACTTTTCGGCCAACGCGCGCAGCCGGGTCTCGGAGGTACCCGATTGGATGACGTCGGATACCCGCGTTTGGATTTCGTCCAGGCGGAACAACAGCGCTTCTTCATACAACTGCTGTTTAGAGATGAAATGTTCGTAGACACCCTGCATGCCGATGCCAGCTTCATCGGCGATTTCACGCATGGTGGCGTCTTCGAAGCCCCTTCTTGCCAAACACCCGCTCGGCTGAGCGCATGATATGCTCGCGCCGATAACGGCGTTCATCTTCGCGGCGAACCTGAGAATTGGAATTCTTCATATAAAAACTTTGGTTTAGATTTTCAGAATATGAATTCTGAAAATCAGAATGTCAACTCTGAACTTGTAGGGCGCGGCTTACTGCACGTGGGTCGACGCCATCCGGTGTTCGATAAAACCGGTGAAATTGGGCAGTTAGCTCGGTACGTCAGGGGATCGCGACGACGAAAGAAACTTAGCGCTTGGTGATTTTGCGCTTCTCGGTGGCGCGTACTTCTTCGCTCTTGCGGTGTTCGCGGGATTTGCCGGAGTCCGGGCGATGCAGCGTCGTGAGCCGACCTTCTTTGTCTTCCCAGAGGTTGATCACCAGTGCCACATCTTTGAGGGACAGCTTGGTCTCCAGATGTGGGAACTCCATCAGGAAGCGCGCCCGGTAGAACTCCTCGATGCGCTCGCTAACGAAGAAACGCAGCAGGCGCTCGCGGTTTTCGGCGTCCACCTCGGTGAACATGATGCCCATGCCGGGTTCATGCGACTCGCCAGGGGAGACCGCGTGGATGATTTCGCCGCGCGCCACGAGCGACTCACCATCGTCGATGCGCATCTCCAAGTTGAGTGGAAAGCCCACCGGCAACAGGTAGTTGGACTTGAGGAAGGTGCCGCCGATCGCCAGGTCACTGGTGGTGGCAAAGCCTTCAAAGGCAATCGCTTTGCCTTTGTGGGTCTCGTCCAGCCACATGCGCGTGGCCATCTGGATTTGGATGCGTTCATGTTCGCGGCGTTCGCTGTCAACCATGGGGTCATGGTGTACCGCAGCGTGATGGGCGGTGTCGAGGACCTGCATTTGACCGCTTCGTCATCGGTAGGGTATCCGAAGGGCCGCATGAACCGCGCTGAGTTTACTTCTGAGTTGGAGCGCTTGTTGCGCACTTTTGAAGACGATGCACCGTCGACGAACTGCATCAACTCCACCAACCTCAAAGCCTGTTCGATGTGCATGTTTTCGGACGGCTTAGAGAGCTGTTACCGCTGCACGCACTCACATGACTCGGTGCATTGTAGCAACCTGTCGCATTCGTCAGGGTGCGATGGCTGCCACAGTTCGGCCTACCTGATTAACTGCAAGCACTGCACCGGTAGCGCCTACCTGATCAACAGCACCAACTGCTCCGACAGCACGTATTGTTTTGGCTGCGTCGGGCTCGTCAAAAAAGACTTCCACATTTTGAATGTGGCTTACTCCCGCAAGGAGTACTTTGATCGGGTCACGAAGCTGAAGCGTGAGCTGGGGATTCGTTAGCCGCTACAGGCGGCTATTAGGTGGGTCATGGCAAACCTAGAAGCGCTGCTGAACGACCTTGCGAACTTGGATGCCCAGCACGACTTAGAAGGGCTGCACCGCGTGCGTGAGCAGATCGTCTCCGACTTTCCGCAATCCGATGCGGCGGTGGAGGCGATGTACAAATTGGGGCTCGACATCTTATTTCGGCGCCGGGACTTGAACGGCGCGGTGGCCAAATTCGAGGAGGCGGCCAAGCGCAAGCACCCGTTTTGGTCGGCTGCGGCCCGCACCTCGTTGGGGCTGTGTTTTTATCACCAAAAGCGCACGCAGCGGGCACTTCTGGAGTTGCGCAAGGTGGCCTACCCCGAGAAACCCACGCAGCACTCGGTGACGGCGCTGGTCTTCTTGGAACAGATCTACACCACAGAAGGCAACCGCGACGAAGCCAAGCGCATCCGCAAAGATCGCATCAACCAACTCGAAGAGCTCATTCGCCAAAGCCGCGAACGCGGCGAGCCGCAAGAGCGCGGTTTTCACCTTTACAACCTCGGGATTGCGTTGCGTGATCAAGGTGAAGAGGGGCGCGGTCGAGCGGTCCTCGAAGAAGCCAAGGCGCTTGGGCCTTCTGGGTTGGGAGCCGACCTTTATCGCTCCGTGGTTGAGGCGCTCGCCTCTTGAGTTCGTTTGTGTTTGACAGGCCTGCGGTTGGGCCCGGTCGCTATCTCGGTCACGAGCAATTGGTCCGTTCGCTGCTCACAGGTCTTGAGCAGGGCCGTTCGTTTTTGCTCTGTGGCGGTCCCAAGACGGGGCGCACCTCCACGCTGTTGCAGCTAGCCCATTTGATGGAACTCTTGCAGCGGCGTAACCCCAAGGGCAATCGCCTGATCCCCGTACCGGTGAACCTCATAAGCCTGTTTGCCAAAGGACAGAGCGCACTTGCCGCGCCCTTGTATGAGGCCATCTGTGAGCGGGTGCTGGATCCAAAAGTGTTTGGCAACAGCGTGCCACCTCGGGCACCAACCCTGGCGAGTGCGCGCGCTCAGGAGCCGTTTGCAGCTCTGCAGGCGGCTCTCACGGAGCTCTTTGATAGGCTTTCAGGGACTCCCGGCTGGTGTCGTTACGTGCTCCTCCTCGACGACGCCGATTTGCTGTTTTCAAGCGATCGCCACCTGCTGCAGCAGAGCTTGGCTAAGTTTGTGGACGCCAAGAGCACCGCTAGCCCGCGTGCGGTGGTGCTGGCCGGTGGGCGCCTGGTGCGCGAGACGCTGTTCGACACCCACTCGCCATGGGCATTTGCGCGTCCGCTGTTTTTGAGTGCGCTGAAGCGAAGTGACGCCGAGACCATCATTCGGGCACCGTTTGAAAAAGTGGCACCGAGTTTTATCGAAGAAATCCAAGGACAATCAGGTTGTCACCCGTATTTGTTGCAGCGCCTGTTAGCAGAGCACGAGCTGCAACAGTTTGCAGGTACCGAGGCATCGCTCGCTCGCGGCCTTTGCGCCGACCTTGAGGCCTTAGGCGAGGCGTTGTGGCGCGAGTTCGATCTCGGTCGGGGCGTGACCTATCGAGGCGCCTACGCGGCTCCAGAGCACGCGCTGATGCAGGCGCTGGCCGAGGCGGAGGCACCGCTGACGTTAAAGCAAGCCGAGCGGGAGCTGGGCATCAAACCGCTCAAAGAGTTCTTTGAGTTGTTGGATTACTTAGGCCTGGTGGAACGGCTGCTCATCGGCAACGACACTTGCTATCGTGCGAGCTCGCAGATCTTGAATCGCTGGTACTTGCAGCGCATTCGACGTTAAGCCGCGCCGTTTGTTGTTGCCTGATTGTGCACTGCAAGATAGTAGGCCCCGCCACTCGGGATGATCCCGAGTCAATTTGCTGATCGAGGTTCTCGTGGAAAAGAGCGCCAACCCTGCGCCCTTGGGGCTTATGGGCTTCGGGATGACGACCGTATTGCTGAACATTCACAACGCCGGCTTTTACCCAATCTCGGCGATGATTTTGGCGATGGGGCTTTGTTACGGCGGTTTGGCTCAGGTCATCGCTGGCATCCTTGAGTTCAAGCGGGGCAACACCTTCGGGCTCACCGCCTTTGTCTCCTACGGCTTCTTCTGGATTTCGCTGGTCGTACTCCTGGTCGGGCCGCGCACCGGTTTGATGGAGGCGACGCCAGAAGGTTACATGGGCTGGTATCTGGCCATGTGGGGCGTTTTTACGTTGTTCATGTTTCTTGGGACCCTGCGCGGC